>RKAV01000055.1 GCA_014846175.1 bacterium
GTTTTTATATTTTCTTTTAAGTTATTACTATCTAAGAGTATTTTCATCTTTACAAGATAGTTATTATTATCAAGTAAATAAATTGAATGGTTACCAAGAGATGTAACATATTCTATTTCTAAAGATACATCTTTAGTTTGTAATCTATCTTCTATAGGAATTATATAAATAGTCATAATGATAAATAAACTCATAGTAGTAATAAAAGCTTTTCTTATTGCTCTTTTAACTAACATACACCTCACCTAATAAATAGTATGAAAAAAGTACTTTAAGTAGTACTTTACAAGTGTATTTCTTTTAATTTTAATAATTCTACTACCGCACTACTTCTTCCTTTTACACCAAGCTTTTGCATGACATTTGATATATGATTTCTAACTGTTTTTTCACTTATTTTTAAAGTAGCCGCTATTTCTTTAGTTGTCTTACCAGTAATTAATAATTCAAAAACATTTTTTTCTCTAGCAGTTAGTATCTTCTGATACATCTAACTCTCCCCTTTCCTTCCATCATTTACACTATTTCATAGTATAATATGAAAAAAAGGATTTTTGTTGTGGGTAAAATCCTAGTTTATTTTTCAAATTTAACTGTAATATTTTTCTTTTGTTTAAATTCTTCTTGTATTAAACACATTATATTATTAGCAAGAGTGGTATCATGTTTTTTAGAAACAGCTACTACTTTTATTTCACTGTTATCTATTTTAATGAAACAAGATAATTTATATTTTTCTTTTACTTTCTTTTCAAGCTTTTCTTCTAGCCCTTCTACTTCATTTAAATATTTTAATTGTTCATAAGCGTTATTCTTTTCTTCAGTAGTTGCATCTTCTTTAGTCATTGTTTTTTTTAAATCACTTTTTTCTTCTTCTCGTTCTTCTTCTTTACTAACTCTAAGTGCTGTTAAATTATCACTTTCTTCTATTGTAGCAGTATCTTTCTTTACTGTTTCTTTTTTAGTTGTAGCATTCTTAGCAACTAATAAATCATTAGGCATTGTAATATAGTAAACACTAAGTACTAGTATTAAACTAAAGAGTGTTAAAAACCACAAATTCTGTTTCTTTATCATTAAAATCCTCCCTTTTATTTACCATATTCTATGTAAGGGAGGATAATAGTAGAACAAAAATTATATATCTTTCAAAGCTAATAAAATTTATCATAATAACAAGGCATCATCTAAAGTTTGTTATCCCTCTTTAATTCTTTAAAAGCGTTATATACAGCTATTTTACCATATTGATAACTAATTGATCCTTGTTGATAAGCAATATATGGTTCTCTTATTGGGCCATCACATGATAGTTCAATAGAAGAACCATTAGTGAAACTACCACTTGCCATAATAACTTCATCATCATATCCTGGCATAGGTGCTGGATAACAAGTAGAAAAAGAATCTATTGGTGAATATTTTTGTATTTCTTGACAGTATTTAATTAAATCTTCTTTATTACCAAAAATAATACTTTGAACAATATCTGCTCTATTAGCATTATATCTAGGTTCTACCTTATATCCCATTTTCTCTGCTATATAAGCTGTTAAAACTGCTGTTTTTAAAGATGATGCTACTACACTAGGAGAAAAGAATAAGCCTTGATAAAGACTTTTATTAATACCAAGTGATGGTCCTACTTCTCTTCCCTCTCCTGGTAGTGTAAGTCTTTCTGCTACTAGTTTAATTAATTCACATCTTCCTGCTACATAAGCTCCATTAGGAGCAATTGCTCCTCCTAAATTTTTAATTAAAGAACCTACCATTATATCAGCACCTACTTCACAAGGTGTTTTATCTTCTACTAATTCACAATAACAGTTATCTACCATAATAATTATATCTTTATTAATATCTTTAATAAATTTTACTACTTTACTTACTTTATCAATATTTAAACTACTTCTAGTGGAATAACCTTTAGAACGTTGTATTTCTATAACTTTAATCTTTTCTTTCATAATAGTATCTTTTATCTTTTCATAATCAAAATCATTATCTATTAAATCTATTTGTTTATAACTGATATTAAAACTTTTTAAACTAGATTTATTTTCTCTAATACCTATTACTTCATCTAAGGTATCATAAGGCTTTGAAGTAATACTAAGTAATGTATCACCTGGTCTTAAAAGAGCAAATAAAGTAACTGTTAAGGCATGACTTCCAGAAATAAACTGACTTCTAACAAGAGCATCTTCACTACCTAATACTCTTTTATATATTCTTTCTAATTTATCTCTTCCTATATCATTATAACCATAACCTGTAGTAGCATTAAAGTCTGACTCACTTACTTTTTCTTCTTTAAAGGCATTAAGTATTTTTAAACTATTTCTTGCTTCTTGTTCTTCAATTTTTTTAAATTCTTCTTTTAATTCTTCTTCTAAATTCACATTAATCACTCACTTCTATTAGAAAATCATCTTCTTTAAAGTATTTTTCTTCATCGTATATACTATAGATATTAAATGCTTTATAAACATATAGTTTATTATTTTTTATATAGTAGTGAATATCATCTAAGTAACCTTTATCTCCTCTAAAGTAAAGAAAACATTCATAATCACATTCTCCACTATAATAATCATTATTTAACATATCGTTATAAAAGTATCTAAATCTTGTTTCTATTTTATCTTCTACATCTGTAGTAGTTAAATTATATAATTTTAGTAAATCATCATCTGTTAATATACTAAGATCAGAAAGATTTATGTTATATGTTCTAAAGTCTGGATAATATATTTTATCAAAATGAGCTGTTTTAACTACTAATGATAATATTTTATCACTAATATCATATTGATAAGAGATAATATCAGCAGGATTTTTATAACAATCAGCAGTAAACTCTTCTATTTCTTTATTTATATTATCTATTTTAGTATCTTTTATATTGATATGAGGTATTTCACTTTTTCTACCATCAATTGCTTTTTGTTTAATAGTATAGATTAAGTCTTTTCTTTTATTTTCTTTTATTCTTATTAAAGCATTATTTTTAGTATTATTACTAAATAATAATACTATTATAGCAAAAATTATTAATCCTAAAATAATCATTGAAAACTTTTTTAAATTGTTAAGCTCATCTTCACTTAAATTTAATTTCTCTAACATAATTATTATTCCTTTCTGTTCTAATATGCTGGTGTTCCATATCCATAAACATAACCAGTTGCTCTAGGCCTTGTTCTTTCTGCTACCATATCACTAGTATTGGTATGACTATCATTACCAGTATTTCCTTCAATCGTATAAACATTATTAGCATCAGAACTAACAACAATTCCTGTATGACTTCCTCCCCCTGGTCCAAAGAATACTATATCTCCTGGTTGAGGTGTATATCCAGAACCTTCAGTATGAAAGGCATTTTTATTTCTAAACCATGATACTCCATTAGGACAGTAAGAGTATTTTGGTATTATTCCTGATTGTATAAATCCTGCTTCATTAGCACACCATGATACAAACATGGCACACCAAGCATCGCTAGGACTTGCATGGAAATAATTATTGTATTTTAAGTAACCTTTGTTAGATTCACTATTACCTATTTCTTTTTTAGCAACATTAATTAGTCTTTGTGCTCCTTCTCCTGCTACTCCACTACTACCACTACTACTCTGATATTTTTTTAAAGCGGATAAATCTCCATACATTCCACTAAGTCCTGTTCCTTTTTCTGTTCCTGCTCCTTCTTTATAAACTGCTTTTTCAATTGCTTTTGCTGATGTTTTGGAATTATTAAAGCACGCTGCTATACTATAGTTGGCATTAGAATTAGTTCCTATAGAATAGAAGTTAACTATGATGTTTATTAAGTTTGGAACAATAAATATGATAATAGTTGCTATTACTTTTTTAAATATTCCATTAATAGTAATACCCTTTTTAGGGTCTGGATTAAATACTAATTTAGTCATATCTATACTTGCAAATAAGATTAATATTATTGGTACTATAACACATATTATTTTAAATATATTATATAAGAGGGTTAAACTACTTGCTATAGCATAATCTGAACAAGTGCTATTAAGATCCACTAATAATTTTATCATCTTCTCCTCCATTAATAAGCTGGTGTTCCATATCCATAAACATAACCAGTTGATCTAGGTCTTGTTCTTTCTGCTACCATATCACTGGTATTACCTTCAATTGTATAAACATTATTAGCATCAGAACTAACAACAATTCCTGTATGACTTCCTCCTCCTGGTCCAAAGAATACTATATCTCCTGGTTGGGGTGTATATCCAGAACCCTCAGTATGAAAGGCATTTTTATTTTTAAACCACTGTACTCCTACACTACAAGAGGCATATTTAGGTATAATGCCTGAATCGATAAATCCTGCTTCATTAGCACACCATGATACAAACATAGCACACCAAGGATCATACCTACCAAATCCCATATAGTTTTCATATTTCATGTGAGTACCATCAGATTCATTATTTCCTATTTCTTTTTTCGCAACATTAATTAGTCTTTGTGCTCCTTCTCCTGCTACTCCACTACTACCACTACTACTCTGATAATTTTTTAAACCAGATAAATCACCAAACATACCACTAAGTCCTGAGCCTTTTTCTGTTCCTGCTCCTTCTTTATAAACTGCTTTTTCAATAGTTTTAGCTGATGTTTCGGAATTATTAAAGCAAGCTGCTATACTATAGTTGGCATTAGCACCAATTCCTATAGAATAGAAGTTAACTATGATATTTATTAAATTTGGAAGGATAAATACAATGACCGTTGCCATTATTTTTTTAAATATTCCATTAACAGTAATACCTTTTTTAGGAGTTGGATTAAATACTAATTTAACCATATCTATACTTGCAAATAAAATTAATATTATTGGTACTATAACACATATTATTTTAAATATATTATATAAAAGGGTTAAGCTACTTGCTATAGCATAATCAGAACAACCGGTATTAAGATCAACTAATAACTTTATCATTTTATACCTCCATCTACCCTAATAATAGCATTATTTATATAAGTTGCCTTATCACTTGCTAAAAATGTTACTACCGAAGCTATCTCTTCTTTTCTAGCAAATCTATTTAGAAGAATCTTATTTTCTTCTTCTTTTCTAAAACTATCATCTAAATCTTTACTCATCTTTGATTCTATCCAACCAGGACATACACAATTAACTCTAACACTAGGAGCAAAATACTTTGCTAAATTATTGGTTAAAGAAATAAGTCCCATCTTAGCAGCATCATAATCAATACTTTCTGGGTAGTTTTGTCCTAAAGCGTTATTAGAAGATATATTTATTATTGTACCACTTGCATCTTTTAACATAGAAGCTAATTTTTTAGAGAGTAAGAATGGTGCTACTAAATCAACATCTAAAACTTCTAAAAAGTCTTTTTTTTCTTTTAATTCTAAGTCATTATCTTTACAAATAGCAGCATTATTAACTAATACATCTAATGAAAAATAATCTTTTTTAATATCACTTACCATCTTATCTATTTCATCTTCATTAGTTAAATCAGCTTTATACATTCTAACATTTCTTTTATATTTATTTCTAATATCTGATGCTAAATTAAGTACTCCAACAGAATCAGTATTATAATGAAGTATTATATCAAACCCATTTTCTGCTAAGGAAATACTAATTGCTCTACCAAGGTCTCCTGTACTTCCTGTTATTAATGCTACCATTCAAATCACCTACTCTACATTATATAAAAAGTTTTCATCTTTATAAAATTCTTCTTCCCCAGTCTTTGAAAAAATCATAAAGCTATGAAAGAATTTTAATTGATTGTTTTCTACGTATAGATAGTTATCTTCATCATAACTATCTACTTTTCTTAGTTTTAAAAAGCATTCATAATCACATTCTTCATCACTTAAATATTTATTAGTTAATTCACCCTTATAGTATTCTTTTAATTTCTTCTCTAAACTATTAGAAACATCAAAACTAGTCTTATTAAAATTATTAAGTAGTTCACTATCATTTACTAATTTATTATTGTTTAGGGAAAAGTTATAAGTTTTAAATACAGGATAAGTATAGTTTGTATCTTTATCTATTGCTATTTTAATTGTTACTAGGGAAAAATAGTTATTAGAAATACTATATTGATAATTAAATGAAGAATTGTTACTTTTTATTGTTTCGTTATAGTCTTCTTCTATTTCTTTATTTACAGCGTTTGTATCACTACTTTTAATAGCAACTATTGGTAAGTAAGATGATATTTTACTACCAGGTATAGTATAAGATGCTCCTTGTTTAATAAAGTTAGATGATTTAATTTTATCTTTACTTACCATTTTAAATAGCGCTGTTATAAAGAGAATAATTAAAATGCTAAGTATTCCTATAATTATATATTTTCTAATCTTTATTTTTTGTTCTTCTAATTCCATACAATCACCTATCTTGATATTTTACTACCATAATTATTTTTAAATACAAGTGCTAATTCATGAGCTATTTTTTCTTTATTAGTTTCATATTTTTGCATAGCAGAGTTATTATCATAAAATTCTACTTCCATATATGTCATAGGAATACCTAAGTTTTGAAAATATCTTTGATTTTGTAATCCTTGTGCAATATCATAGTTTGCTCTTCCTGTATATTTAACTACGGCATCTTTAAGTTGCTTATCTATTTTTGATATACCAGCACTTCCTTGCATAAGTAGGGTACCTTGTCCTCCACCAGCATTAAAGTGAATTTCAATTACATGGGTAAATTTTTTAAATTTAGCTTCATTATTTTTAAAGTTTTGAGTATTATTACGTAATTCTACATAAAGTGATTTATTCATCCTAGCATCTGTTCCTCCTAGCATTTCATTTGCAATAGAGGCCTTTATATTCATACCATCTAGTTCATTTTTTAACAGTTTAGCTAGTTTTCTCGTTTCTGTTGGTTCAACATAAGTAGTATTTTCTTCACGACATTCATTATCTCCACCATTATTACAATAAGGGCTATAAGAGTGTCCAGCTACTATTAGTATTCCTCCATCTCCTAAACTTGCACTAGTAGAAGTATCGCCTTCTTCTTCTGTTTTACTAACATAGTTTTTTAAACCTGATAAATCACCATACATACCACTAAGTCCTTTACCTTTTTTAGTACCAAGTCCTGATTGATATTCTCCTACCCCAATGTTTTTATTAGCTTTAATAGCTGCTTTATAACAAGTAGTAAAACTAAAAATTTCTCCTCGTTCAAAGGAAGCATAAGAAAGAAAGTTCATTACTATATTTAAAAGTGTAGGTATAAAGAATATGATTAAAGCTGCTCCTATTTTTTTAGCTATTTTTTTTAAACCATCTTTTTGATGTGGATCAATTGTCATCGATATAAGTGATATAACTAAAGAAACAATTAAAATAATAGGAACTATTACACAAATTAAAGTTATAGCAGTATGTATAATTGTTAAGCCACGTGCTAAAGCAGCATCAGAACAAGTATCATTTATAGTAGTTAATATATACATAAAATCACCTTTCTTTTTTCTTACTTACAGCAATTCCATCTCCTACATCATGAATTACAGTTTCATAGTTTTCATTATTTTTTAAGAAGGTAATATAATCTTTAATTTTTCTTACTATTCCTCTTACATTTCTACTTTCTATTTCTTTTTCATTTTTATTAACTAAACCATGAAAATACATATTATCAGTAATAATATAACCATTACTAGTTAAATTTCTTTCAAATAATTCAAAGAATTTCTGACTTTGAGCTTTAGCAGCATCTATAAAGATAAGATCAAATTTATCATCTAATTTAACATTTAAAGCATCTTGATAAATTAAAGTTATTCTATCTTCTAAGTTACATCTTTTTATATTTTTTAAAGCTTCCATATAACGATCACTATCACGTTCTATACTAGTTACAGTTAAGTTTTTATTACATAAAGCCATCATTATAGCTGAATACCCAATAGCAGTACCTATTTCTAATACCCTAACTCTTTGATTTTTAATTATAAAGTTAGTTAAAAAATCAATTCCGGCATCTTCCATAATTGGTACTTTATTTTCTTTAGCATATTTTTTAATTTCATTTATTATTTGATAAGTTTCATCTACCATATCCAATCACCATTTTCTTTTAGTTCTTTTACTTTTGCTGTATGTTCACTACTAGTTTTAGTATAATATACTGTACCATTTTTATCAGCTACAAAATAATAATAATCTGAACTAGTAGGATTAATACTTGCTAAAATACTATCTTTAGAGGGATTACAAATAGGTCCTACAGGAAGTTTACCAGCCATCTCACTACTTCTTGTATTATAAGGATTATATTTATTAAATATCTCACTTGTTAAGTCCTTATCCATCTTCTCATTAAAAGCATAATAGGTGGTAACATCACTTCCAAGATTCATACCTTTTTTAAGTCTATTTTGAAATACACCTACTATTAATTTACGATCAGATGTCTTCACTCCTTCAAGGTCAGCAATTGATGCTAATGTTAATACTTCATGTATATTCATTTTACTTAAAGTATCTTTATAAGGAGTAAGATTCTTATTTTCTTGTTCTAATAAAGTTTTAACAATCTCTTCTACTGTCACATTTTTATCTTTAAAGTTATAAGTATCAGGGGCTAAATAACCTTCTAATCCATAATAAATATTATCATTTAAAATACTATCTGTTAAAAACCAATAAGAATTAATTAAACTAGTTAAATAACTCTTATCTTTCATCTTAGAAAGAAACTCTTCTTCACTTATATTAGTACTTGCACTTATTACTTTAGCATAATCTTTTATTGTTTTGCCCTCTTTAAAAGTAATAGAAATATCATTACTAGAAGCACCTCTTTCAAGAATGGAAGCAATAGTATCTAAATTCATATCTTTTCTTAAATAGTATGTTGAAGCTTTAATAGTACCTTTTCTATTTAGTTTCATATATACTTTAAAGAATAATTCATTTTTTATTAAGTATTTGTTTCTAAGTAAACTAGCAACTTGACTAGTACTCATCCCTTTTTCTATTACTACTTCTATTTTGGCATTACTAGTTTTATCAGTAGGACTTATTTCATACTGGTAAACACCAAATCCTGCTAATAATAAAACTCCTATTATTAAAAATATTATCGCTATCTTTCGCATCACTCACACTGTCTTTCTTTTTATTCTTTAATTATTATTCTTGTTCATCTTTTACTGTTTCTTGAATAGTATTTAGAATAGTTTCAATTATCTTCCATTCTTTTTCTGTTTCAATAGCTTCAAGTTTAGTAGTAGTACCTTCACCTTTTTGATAAGTACTAGCAAACACTTGAATATTTCCTTCTTCATCTAAGGTATTATCAGTATATACTATATAACTTTTATTAGTTTCCTCGCTATCAAAAGTAAATAATACATCATATACTACTTTCTTTCCTTCTTCATCGATTAATGTAAATTGATTTTTATTTTCCATTTTATTTTTTTCCTTTCATATCTAAATAAGTTTGTAATATAATTGTAGCTGCTACTGAATCTATTACTTTCTTTCTTTTTTTTCTACTAGTATCGGAAAGTAATAGTACTTTCTCAGCTTCTGTTGTTGATAATCTTTCATCCATAAGAAAAACTGGTAAGTTAAATTCTTCTTCTAGTTCTTCTTTTAATTTAAGTGTTTCTTCTACTCGCTTACCACAAGTATTGTTCATATTCTTAGGATACCCTAAAACAAAGGCTTCTATTTTCATATCAGTTACTATTTTTTTAAGTTCTATAAAGATTTCTTTTTTATCTTTATAATTAATAACACCATAATTACTAGCTAAAAAACCAGTCTTATCAGAAATAGCTAACCCTACTGTTTTAGTTCCATAATCAAGTCCCAAATATCGCAAAACTAACCTCTTAAGAAACTATCTAGTAAAACTTCAACAACTTTGCTACGATCAAGTGATTGCATTTTACGTCTTGCATCTTGATAACTAGAAATATAACCTAAATCACCACTAATTAAATAACCTACTATTTGATCAGTTGGATTATATCCTCTTTCTTTTAATGATAAATATACTTCTTTCAAAATCTTTTGAACCTCTTTACTGTTCTTTGTTTCAACTTGAAATAACATAGTTTTATCTTTCATACATTTCACCTCACTACAATTACTTAAATTTATTCTATCATTTTTTTTATTCTTATTCAAGGTTTTCATATTTTATTTATTTACGCATAATTTTTATTAGGTGATAAACATGAATTATTTTAAATCTCTTTTAAAAATGCTATTAATTAATTTTTTAGTTATTATTTTAGGTGCTACTGTTATTACACTTATTTATTATTTAAATTTTATACCAAATAGTATTTATAATGCTTTTAAATTAATAATACCTATCCTTAGTTTATTTTTTACTACTATAGCTTTTT
This sequence comes from bacterium, assembly GCA_014846175.1. Classification (GTDB taxonomy): domain Bacteria; phylum Bacillota_I; class Bacilli_A; order RF39; family UBA660; genus Onthousia. The sequence continues at coordinate 10,437 of RKAV01000055.1, forward strand.
CTAAGAAAGCTATAAATAAAGGCTATTTAGAAGGATTAAAGATTGGTTGTTTAAATATTATTATATTTATTATTATA
>RKAV01000070.1 GCA_014846175.1 bacterium
CCCTTCTTTAACTTCTTTAGAATTAATCTTAATTCCATTAACACTACAATCAGAATTAATATAATTAACTACTATATAAAAACCAGATATAGCATAAGTAAAAGGTCTAAAAATCTTATTCATATATAATCCTTCCTTCTATTATAACAATATCATATCATATTGTTAAAGATAAAAAAATATGTTATTATTTAGTTGACGTTGCATAGAATAAAGAATATATTTATAAAGTAAGATAGGGGTGTTTATATGAAGAGGTTAAATGAACTTTTTAATAATATTAATTCTGATTGTAGTGTTAATGGAATTAAGATTAATTCTAAAGAAGTTAAAGAAGGGGATATCTTTGTCTGTACTATGGGAGTTACTACTGATAGACATGACTTTATAGATGAAGCGATTAGTAATGGCGCTTGTGCTGTTGTAGTTTCTAAAGATGTAGGAGTAAAGTCTGTTCCTATAATTAAGGTTGCTGATACTAATAGTTATTTAAGAGAGTTATGTTCTAAGTATTATGACTATCCTTATGAGAAAATGGAAATGATAGGAGTTACTGGTACTAATGGTAAAACAACGGTAGCAGAAATTATTTATCAGTTATTAGGAGATGATTGTGCTTATCTTGGTACTAATGGTCGTAAATGGAAAAATAACTCTTTACCTATGCGTAATACTACTCCTGATGTTGATAGACTTTACATGTATTTAAATGAATTTGTAAACGATAAGTGTAAAACTACTGTAATGGAAGCGTCAAGTGAGGCTTTCTTTAGACATAGACTTGACGATATTAAATTTCATATTGCAATCCTTACAAATATAAGTGAAGACCATCTAAACATTCATAAAACCTTAGATAATTATATAGAATGTAAGTGTCAACTATTTAGACAGGTTAGTGATAATGGTTATTCTATTCTTAATAGTATGGATGTAAACTATGAAAGAGTTTTACACTGTAGTAAAGGTACTATTTTAACTTATGGAATGAATGAAAGTGATACCTTATTTATTAAAGACTATAAAGAACAAGATAATAAGATGAAAATAACTTTTAGATATAATTTAAAAGATTATACTGTTTTAAGTCCATTACTTGGTGAATTTAACGTTTTTAATCTTGCTCCTGCTATTTTGACTTGTCTTGCTAAAGGTATTAGTATAGAAGAAGTATTAAAACGTGTTGAATCTTTATATCAGATAGAAGGTCGTTTAGAAATATTACCATTTACCAATAAATATATAATTATGTTAGATTATGCCCATACTACTGATGCTTTAGATAAGATTCTTACCTATCTAAATAAAATAAAAAAGAATAGAATTATCACAGTTACTGGTTCTGCTGGTGGAAGAGAAAAAGAAAAAAGACCAGGTATGGGTAAAGTAGTGTTGGAAAAGTCTGACTATGTTATATTTACAATGGATGATCCAAGAGAAGAAGATGTTAATTCTATAATAGATGATTTAATAAGCGATAGTAAGTTAACTAATTATGAAAGAGTTATTGATAGAAAAGAAGCTATATATAGAGCTTTATCTATAGCAGAAGAAGATGATATAGTATTTATTACTGGAAAAGGTAGAGATAATTATATGGCGATTGGAAAAGAGTACTTACCTTATTCTGATTATGATGTTATAAAAGAATATTTTAATTAAAAGTAGTTTTTTTAGATTAGGGGGATATAATGAATATTTTAGAAAAACTTATTAATAAGTCTAAAAAAGAAATATCTAGTGAAGAGATTGAAGAAAAAGTAGGTATTGATAGATTTTTAGATAAATATAAAGATAATTTTAATATAGAAGAAGAAAGACGAATGAGAAGATTTATGGAGAAAATGGTTACTATATATGAAATTATTTATCCAGATGCGTCTTTAGCAGGTGAAGAGTTTATTAATGATTCTTTTGTTAATCAAGTTATGTTTAAAAACACTGATATAGATTTAGATTGGAGTAAGTTTTTAAGTATTAAATCAATGATTAAATTATTATCTGAAGATGAGAAAAACTTTTTAAGAAAGCCTAAGTATAAAACTTGTATAAATCTTACAAGTAATAATATTTGGAATCCTTGGGATAGTTTAACTCTAACTAAGAATGGTGTTATAAAAAGTGCAAGACTTAATAAAGAAAGGTCAGCTTTAAAAGATATAGAGTTGGTTGGAAAACGTGCTTCAAATGTTATTAGTGAATTGGAAGATAAAGGTATTATAGGAAAAGCCTATATAGAATTAAAAGAAGAAGTAGCAAGAGTTGATAGATTGAAAGTCCAAAGAAGAGAAATGCTTGATTGTATAATGGAATGTATAATGCAAAATGGTAATGATTATATAGGTGCAAGAAGAGCATTACTATTTGCACATGACTTTAATTTAGATTTAGATAAAGCACTTAAATATGAATTATGTGTTACAACTGATGAAGTAGATATTGCTACTTATTTAAAACAGTATAATGATTTTGGTGGAAATATGGAATATGCTAAGAATTTATTATTTAGCGAAGAGTCATTATATAATTGGTGTTATGATAATGAACAAGAGTTAAATGTTGCACTTAGGTCAGAAGAAGAAAAAGCAAAAGCAAAAGAATTAATGGAAAGATTAGTAACTATTTTATATGGTAGTATTGATCAAGAAGAATTAGAAAAGGAAAAAGTAAAAAAATTAAGACTTGAAAGAAAGCTAAATAAAAATGTAAGAAAGTAAGGTAATACAAGATGAATGAAATGATTATTAAAGAAATGAGTAAGGACTTAGGTATAAGTGAAAAACAAGTACAAACAGTTTTAACATTATTAAGTGAAGGAAATACTATTCCTTTTATTGCAAGATATAGAAAAGAAGCAACAGGGGCATTAGATGAAGAAGTAATTAGGAAGATAGAAGAAGTATATGTTTATCAAGAAAATCTATTAAAAAGAAAAGAAGATGTTATTAGATTAATAGATGAAAAGAAAATGTTAACAGAAGAGTTAAAAAATGAAATTCTTGCTTGTAGTAAATTAGTAGAAGTAGAAGATTTATATCGTCCATATAAAGAAAAGAAAAAAACTAAAGCAACAGAAGCAATTGCTTTAGGTCTTGAACCATTAGCAAAGATGATTATGTCTTTTAAAGAAACAGGTAGTCTTGATGATTTAGCTAGTAAGTTTATTAATGATAAAGTTAAAACTAAAGAAGAAGCTTTAACTGGTGCTAGTTATATTATTGCTGAATGGATAAGTGATAATGCTTATTATCGTAAATGGATTAGAACATACCTTTATAAAAATGCTTCTTTAGTTAGTAAACTTAAGAAGAATGCTAACGATGAGAATGCAACTTATACTATCTATTATGATTATTCGGAACCATTAAAAGGATTAAAACCTCATCGAATTTTGGCGATTAATAGAGGAGAAAAAGAAGGCATATTAACAGTTAAGTTAGATTACTCTTTAGAAGAAATAACTAAGTTCTTAGAAAAGAAAATAATTAAAAGAGAATCATTTGTTAATTCTTTAGTAAAAGAAGCTATTAAAGATAGTTTGAAAAGATTAATTCTTCCTAGTGTAGAAAGAGAAATAAGAGCAGACTTAAAAGAAAAAGGTGAAGATAGAGCAATTGAGAATTTCTCATCAAATGTAGAACACTTACTACTAACTCCTCCATTAAAAGATAAAGTAGTATTAGGTTATGACCCTGCTTTTCGAACTGGTTGTAAATTAGCTGTTTTAGATAAGACTGGTAAACCACTAGAAATAGCAGTTATTTATCCGACTGAGCCTCATAATGATATAGAGGGTAGTAAGAAAAAAATACTTGAGTTAATTGATAAATATAATATAGATATAATTGCTATAGGTAATGGAACAGCATCAAGAGAAAGTGAAGCCTTTATTGCTGATACTATTAAAGATGCTAAAAGAAAAGTAGAATACGTAATAGTTAGTGAAGCAGGAGCATCAGTTTATTCAGCTAGTCCTTTAGCAATTAGTGAATTTCCAGATTTAACAGTTGAAAAACGAAGTGCTATCTCAATAGGTAGAAGAATTCAAGATGCTTTAGCAGAACTTGTTAAGATTGATCCTAAAAGTATTGGTGTAGGTCTATATCAACATGATGTACCAGAAAAGAAACTTGATGAATCTTTAGGATTTGTAGTTTTAAAAACAGTAAATGGGGTAGGAGTTAATATTAATACAGCAAGTAGTAGTTTACTTTCTTATGTATCTGGTTTAAATAAAAAAGTAATTAAAGAATTAATTAATAGAAGAGATGAAGAAGGAAAGTTTACATCAAGAGAAGAATTACTAAAGGTTAAAGGAATGACTCCTAAGATATATGAACAATCAATTGGTTTCTTAAGAATAGTAGATGGAGTTAATCCTTTAGATAAGACTAGTGTTCACCCTGAAAGTTATGATAAAGTAGAAAAATTATTAGATTATTTAAACTTATCAGTAAATGATTTAGGTAGTGATAAATTAATTAATACATTAGATAAGATAAATGAAGAAGAGATAATTAAAAAATTAGATATTGATAAATATACTCTTGATGATATTATTTCTAGTTTAAAACAACCAGAAAGAGATTTAAGAGATAAATATCCACAACCAGTTTTAAGAAGTGATATTCTACATATTGAAGACTTAAAAAAAGGTGATAAATTACAAGGAACAGTACGTAATGTTGTCGATTTTGGTCTATTTATTGATATAGGTTTAAAAAATGATGGATTAGCTCATATATCTAAACTATGTAATGAATATTTACGTCATCCATCAGAAAAGTTCTCTGTCGGTGATATAGTTGATTGTTACGTTGATAGTATTGATGTTGAACACAAAAAAGTAGGACTAAGCTTAATAGAAGTTTAGTCTCTTTTTTTGTATACTTTTTGTTCTAGAAAATCTAAAGATTCTTTATCTAAAATACACTTATCAAAGTCATCAATAATCATATTATAGTTTTCTACTATTCCTTCTCTAGATTTAAGATTTAACTGACTCTTAGTATCTAACTGATTATTATGGAAAAAATGATAACCAGTTATAGTTATATTCCTAATATAGGATAATTTATTACTAGGTACAATTCTAATTCCATATTCGGTATAAGAAGAATTATCATCATATTCTTTATTATAAAAATTATAACAATTTGCAAGAGCAGAATTATTTTGTTCGATATAGTTAAGTAACTGTTGATAGTTAGTATTAATTATGTCATCATCTAAAATATTAGGATAACTTTCTCTTAATAATTCAAATTGTTTTCTTAAATCATTAAATTCTTCTAAGTAGTTATCTAAATCTCTACTAATTAGAGTAGGAGTTTCTAGACTGAAATCCAACAATTGATTTTCATAAGTTGTAAAATTTGTAATTTGTTTTTTCATTAGACACTCATTCTTATTCCAGAACTTTTAACTTTGACTTTTCTAATATGACAGTTCATATTTCTACTAACTAAAGTCATATCTTTATCAATAATAACACCTTCTTTAGTTTTAAGTTTTAATTGAGATTTGTAGATTATTCTATTAGCAGTGTTAAAACCATATTTAGTTATTACTATTCTATTTGTTGAAGGCTCTTTTTCTGGAGTTATTCTTACACCATAGTAAAGTTGTTTAGCTATAGGTGAATCACTTCTTACAGTATCAGAATAGTTATAGCAATTTTCTCTAGAAATTAAATTTTTTTCAGCATATTTATTTAGTTTTTCTGCATTTTCCTTAATAACTTCATCACGTAAATCTCTTGGATAAGTCAGTAATAAAAACATTAATTGCGTTTTTAAATCAATTAATTCCTTTCTACATAGTTCTAGCTCTTTCTTATTTATATCTTTTTTAGCTGGAGCCATTTTAGTTATACTAAATACTCTTTCTTTTTTAGAAAAGTTTGTAAGTTGTTTTCTCATTATTTTCCTCCCATTTTATCTTTTTATATATTGTCTACTTGATAGTCCATCTAGTGCTCTTTTATCATAAGAAAAGTTGCTAGTAGAATCAGTTAAAATCATATTTCTATCAATTATTCTTCCACCTTGAGTTCTGATATTTAATTGATTTTTACTTAGTAATTCTCTACTTGCCATAAAAGTGTATTCTGTTATGGTGATAGTTTTTAGTGGTTCATCAAGGTAAATACTTGGAATAATTCTTACTCCATAGTTTGCATATTTTTTATCACCTACTAAAGAACTAGGAAATATTACTTTGTTCTGATAAGTATATAAATTCTGTAACGCTACCTTATTTTTTTTAGCATATTTCTTTAACTTTTCAAAATCTTTTAAGATGACTTCATCTTCTAAAGCTTTTGGATAAATACTAATAAGTAGATTAAACTGAGTCATTAAATCCTGTAACTCTTCTAGTTTAAACATTGTTCCAAAAGTATCAAATTCACAATTTTTTGGAACATTTTTTTCCCACTTGATCATTTGACTTTCCTTATTTGCAAAGTTCGCAATTCTCTTAATCATAAATTCATTCCCCCTCATTTACGCGTTAACTATAATATCATATATTGATAGTAAAAGCAAAAGAAAAATGCTTGATTTGACAAGAATGTACATATTTGCTACAATATAGATGTTCTTATTTGAAGGAGGAACTATGAAAAAAACGAGTAAGGTGAGCTTGTCACTTGGATTCTTAGGAGTTTCAATGATAGGTGCCTCTATATTTTTACAATATAGGTCTTTTCAAATAGAAAAGAAAAATAGTGTAATTTATGAGAAAGTTACTATGAAGGATTTAACTTCTGGTACAATTGAAAAAGTTAGTCAAAAAGAGAATAATAATGATATAGTAGAGGAAAAGGTAGCTGATCCTTTAGCAACATCTCAAACACCTACTGAAGAAGTAGAAGTAAAGGATGAGGTTAAAGAAATAACTACTTATGAAGATGTTACAACTACTCCAGTTGAACCAATTGTTTATGATGGAATGACTTTAAATCAATTAGCAGAAAAATTAAATAGAAGTTTAAAGTCAACAATAGCTGGTAAAGGTTATTTAATTGCTAGTTACTCACTACAATTAGGTGTTGATCCTTATTTAGCTACGGCTATTATTTTACATGAAACTGGTTGTAGTAGTGGAATGTGTAGTAATTTAGTTCGTAGTTGTAACAATGTTGGTGGTCAAAAAGGTGGCCCTTCTTGTGGAGGAGGAAGCTATAAGGCTTATCCAACTTTAGATGAAGGTATTATGGGTTATATTGATAATCTATATAGAAACTATGTTTCTAAAGGCCTAACAACAGCAAATGCAATGGGACCTAAATATGCAGCTAGTACCACTTGGGCTAGTCAAGTAAATAATTTCATTGCATCAATAAAAAATAAATAAGAATATAACTGACAGATAAGTTATCTTATCTGTTTTTTTTGTCTAATTTTAGATAATTATTCCTAAGATACTACTACTTAACTTAACATAACATTTATTAGGAGGGCATCTATGGAAAAAATAAAGTTTGAGGGATTAAGTACCGAAGAAGTAACTAGGTCAAGAGAAAAATATGGAAGTAATGCTTTAGAAACTATTCATAGAGATACCTTTTTTCGGCAGCTACTTAGAAGTTTAGGTGACCCAATAATCCGTATATTATTAATTGCACTTGGAATAAAAACAATATTTTTAATTAAAGATTTCGATTGGTATGAAACGGTAGGAATAGCAATAGCTATTTTTCTAGCATCATTTATTTCTACTTTATCAGAATATGGAAGTGAAAAAGCTTTTGATAAGTTACAGCAAGAAGCATCAAAAACAAAAGCAAAAGTTAAAAGATTTGAGGGTATTAAGAATATTCCAATAGATGATATAGTAGTAGGAGATATTATTCTTTTAGAATATGGGGAAAAAATACCTGCAGATGGAATATTATTAGAAGGTAATTTAACTATTGATGAATCATCAATTACAGGGGAAAGTAAAGAAATATATAAGTATCCTTTTAGAAAAGGGAATAATCCAAAAGACTCTAATGAATTATTTAGAGGTAGTGTTATTTATCAAGGTACTGGTAAAATGTTAGTGACTAAAGTAGGTGTTAATACTTTCTATGGTAAAATAGCTAAAGAGTTACAACAAGTTCAACCAGAAAGTCCTCTTAAATCTAGATTAAGACATTTAGCAACTATAATTAGTAGAATTGGTTATTGTTCTGCTTTCTTTGTAGCATTTTCATATTTATTATTTTCTTTAGTTATTAATAATCAATTTAATATAAATAAAATAATTACATATTGTAGTGATCTTTCCTTATTATTTGCTCATCTTTTATATGCTTTAACTTTAGCAGTAACAATGATAGTAGTATCAGTTCCAGAAGGGTTACCAATGATGATAACTTTAGTTTTATCTAGCAATATGAAAAGAATGCTTAAAGATAATATTTTAGTTAGAAAACTAGTCGGTATAGAAACATCAGGTAGTTTAAATATCTTATTTACGGATAAAACAGGAACACTTACTAAAGGAGAACTTGAAGTAGTAGGGATGATTTTAGGTGATGGTAGAGTAATTAATAGTAATAAGGAATTAGTAAAACACAAGAAATATTTAAGAGTATTAGATGAATCTTTAATTCAAAATAATAGTTGTAATTATGATAAGACTAGTAGAAAGTTTATTGGTGGTAATGCAACTGATCAAGCATGTGTTAAATTTGTTTATGATAAGAAACCAACTATATTACCAAAAATTAAGGAGAAACCTTTTAATAGTAAAGATAAATATTCTAAAGTAGTAGTTAATGATAATGGGAATATTGCTTATATTAAGGGTAGTCCTGAGTTATTATTAAAGAAATGTAATAGGTACTTATCACTTGATGGTAGGGAAACTAGATTTAGTTCTTCTTCTATGCTTAAAAAATTAGAAGAGTATACCAAAAGTGGTATTAGAGTTATTTTAACTGGTTATAGTAGGAATGATACTGATGAAATTGTACTTTTGTCTTTACTACTTATTAAGGATGAATTGAGAAAAGAAAGTAAGAGTGCTGTTGATATGGTAGAAAAGGCTGGTGTTCAAGTAGTAATGATTACAGGAGATAATAAAGAAACAGCTACAACTATTGCAAGAGAAGTTGGTATTATAAAGAATAGTAATGATTTGGTATTAACTAGTAATGATCTTAATAATATGTCTGATGCTGAATTAAAGAAGAAACTACCTAATTTAAAAGTAGTAGCAAGAGCACTTCCACAGGATAAAAGTAGATTAGTAAGAATATCAGAAGAGTTGGAATTAGTAGTTGGTATGACAGGTGATGGCGTTAATGATGCTCCAGCACTTAAGAAAGCAGATGTTGGTTTTGCTATGAATAGTGGAACAGAAGTAGCTAAAGAAGCTAGTGATATTATCTTACTTGATAATAATTTCTATTCTATTACTAAAGCTATACTTTATGGAAGAACTATTTTTAAAAGTATTAGAAAGTTTATTATCTTTCAATTAACTGTTAACTTTTGTGCTGTATTTTTATCTATTATCGGTCCTTTTATTGGAGTAGCTACGCCAGTAACAGTTATTCAAATGTTATGGATTAATATGGTTATGGATACTTTAGCAGGTATAGCATTTTCTTATGAAGCTCCTCTTCTTGAATATATGGATGAAAAACCAAAAGATAGGTATGAACCTATTTTAAATAATTATATGATACATGAAATAGTATTTATTGGTGTTTATTCATCACTACTTTGTATTTTCTTTTTAAAAAGTCCTTATATTCATTCATTCTTTAGGACTGATATAAATGATAAGTACTTTCTAACGGCTTTTTTTGGATTGTTTATTTTTATAAGTATTTTTAATAGTTTCAATGCCAGAACTTCACGACTTAATATCTTTGCTAATTTATTTAAAAATAAAATGTTCTTAATAGTCATATTATTTATTGTAGTAGTTCAGTTTATTCTTATATATTATGGAGGTGAGTTATTTAGAACAGTAGGACTTAGTTTTAAGGAAATAGAAATTATGCTTTTTTGTGCTTTTTCTGTTATTCCAGCTGAATTATTTAGAAAGATATATTTGAAGAAAAAACATAAGTTGGGTAATGTTTAAAACTTTTGTTATTTATAATACTATTTAAATAAAAAACAGCACCTGATTCAACTATTGTTGAATTCGGGTGCTCACCAAAAAACTTGGGAAAGCATCTGATTACCACAATCAAATGTATCCTTTTTTTATTATATGAAGTTTCCTTCATCTGTATACATTTTATCATAAAATTATGAATATAACAATTACTAAAAAATTTATACTTTTCTCGTACTATAAATTTCTTGTTTTATGATAATTTATTTGTTATTATTAATTCGGATACATTTGAAATATCAGGTGCTTTCCCTTCTAATAATAAATAGAAGGGTGGTGATATGTAT
>RKAV01000049.1 GCA_014846175.1 bacterium
GCCATTCTCCCTCTTCACTTTTCGGATTCCATCTTTTTATAAATCTATTTTAGCAAATTGGTTATAATTAATCAATCAAATTATTAGCTAATAAAAATTCTTTTGCTACTTCTTCTGGGTTCTTACCCACTTCATCTACTTGATAATTCATCTCTTGCATTACTTCATCAGTTAAATAAGGTCCGAGTTTAGACATTAAACTTTCTACTTCTGGATACTTTTCTAAAGTATTTTGTTTTAGTAATGGAACAGCATAATATGGTGGAAAGAATTTTTTATCATCTTCTAATACTGTTAAATTAAATTTTCTTAGTAAACCATCAGTAGTAAAAGCATCTATTACTTGACTATTATTATTTAAAAGGGCAGTATATCTAGGACTACCATCCATAGCAATAACATCTTTAAATTCTAGGTTATAAGTCTTTAACAATCCAGGTAAACCATCATTTCTATTAACAAATTCCAAAGTTGGAGAAATTGTTAAATCTTTAGATACTTTAGCTAAATCACTAATAGTTTTTAAATTATATTTACTTGCTAAATCTTTAGTAACTGCTAATGAATATGTATTATTAAAGCTCATTGGTGAAAGTATTGCTATTTTGTACTTACTTGCAAACTCATCTTTAACTGTTTTATAAACTTTATTAACATTAGAAATTGGTTCATATTTTAAGATATCAGTATAATCTGTTCCTAAATAATCTATATAAAAATCTATATCATCTCTTTTTAATGCTTGAAAAACTACTTGTGCTCCACCTAAATTACATTGTTTATTAATTTTTATATTAGTATTATTAGCAAGATAAATACTTGATAATTCACAAAGAATATTTTGTTCTGTAAAATCTTTACTTGCTACTGTTAAGCTATCAGTTGATTCTTTATGAAAGTCTATTTTACTAATTAGAAAAATAGCAAATAAGATGACAAATACTATTAATATCACTTTATCTTTTTTTCTTTCCTTTAATACTTTATCTTTATTTTTACCTTTTAATTGTAAAGCTACTGGAGTTACTAGTTTTTCAACAATAGAGAATAAGTAGTCTACAAAAAGTGCTAAAAAGCAAGCTGGTATAGCTCCTGCTAAGATTTGATTATTATTAACTGTTCTAATACCAGAAAATATTAAATAACCAAGTCCACCTCCACCAATAAATGCTGCCATTGTCATTAGTCCTACAGCAGAAACAGCAGATATTCTAACTCCTGCCATAATAATAGGTAATGCTTGAGGAATTTGAATTTTAAATAATATTTGTGAATTTGTTAATCCTATTCCTTTAGCTGACTCTATCATTGTATCAGAAATACCAGATATTCCTGTTGCTGTATTCTTAATTATTGGTAAAAGTGAATATAAAACAACTACTACAATAGCTGGAACTCTACCTATTCCTAGAAATGGTATCATAAATCCAAGTAAGGCCATACTAGGTATTGCTTGGAAGATGCTAGCTAATCCTAATATAGGTTTATTTAATTTCTTTATATAACTTATTAAGATACCAATTGGTATTCCAATAATTATAGCTAAAGCTACGGCAAAGAAAGTTAATTCAATATGTTCAAGAAATAATGACCAAATTTGTGCTTTATTTTCAAAAAAATATGTTACCATTATTCATCCTCCTCAAGAAATTGTTGAGATAAGGCTGTTACTAAACTACTTCTTGTAATTAATCCTGCTAATGTTCCATCTATATTAACAACAGGAATATTAGCTAATCTATTTTCTTTAACTATTTTTACTAACTCAATAATAGAATCTTCTTTTCTAACAGTTATAACATCACTTATCATAAAGTCCTTAGCTTTTTTCTTAGTAGTTCTAGCATCTTTTAAACTCTCAGCATATAAACATCCTAAAAACATTCCTTTTTCATCAACAATCATTAAACTATCTATTCGCATCATTTTCATCTTGTTTAAGCAATAAAAGATTGAATACTCAGGAGAACCAGTTATTGGACGTTCTATCATCAAATCAGATACTTTTATTAAGGTTGGTTGACTCCAAATTCTTTTCTTTCCAACAAAGTTTTCTACAAATTGATTAGCTGGATGTTTTAAAATATTTTCTGGTGTATCATACTGAACTAGTTTTCCTTGCTCCATAATTGCTATTTTATCAGCTAGTTTAATAGCTTCATCCATATCATGTGTTACAAATACTATAGTTTTATGTAATTTACTTTGTATTTTTAATAATTCTTCTTGTAAACTTGTTCTTGATATAGGATCAAGTGCTGAAAATGGTTCATCCATTAAAATAATTTTAGGATCTGTCATAAAAGCTCTTGCTATTCCTATTCTCTGCTGTTGTCCACCTGATAATTCACTAGGATAGCGCTCTAGCATTTCTTCTTTTAAACCAACCATTTTTAAAACGTCTTTTATCCTTTTATTAATTTTCTCTTTTGGATACTTTTCTATTTTAGCAATTATTTCAATATTTTCTTTAATAGTCATGTGAGGGAATAATCCTGTTTGTTGAATTACATATCCCATATTTCTTCTTAAATCTATATCGTTTAAGTCTTTAATATTTTTACCATCTATATATATTTCTCCACTAGTAGGTGTAATTAATTTATTAAGCATTTTTAAAGTAGTTGTTTTTCCACAACCAGATTCACCAATAAGTGTTATTAATTTTCCATCTTCTATAGTTAAAGAAATATCATCTAGTATAGTATTATTTTTATATTTCTTACTTACTTCTCTTAACTCTATCATTTTCCTATCCTTTCTATAATAATTATACACACTAAAGAAAAAAATGTATTAGAAAATACACTTTAATTAACTTATATAGACAAATTTTGTCATATTTTAGTTTCTAAAATCCCTACATAGTTCTTTTAAAGGACAAGATGAACAGTCAGGTTTTACAGCTTTACAATAATATCTTCCAAATAATACTAGCTGTAAGTGTCTCTTAGCCCACTCATTTTTTGGGAAAAATTTTTGGAGTTTTTCTTCTACTTCTAATACTGTTGCTTTCTTACTTGCTATTCTTAGTCTTTTACTTATTCTTTCTACATGGGTATCTACTGCTATTGCTGGGTAGTTATAGTATTCACTAAGGAATACATTGATTGTCTTTCTTCCTACTCCTTTTAATTTTTCTAGTTTCTCTCTATCGGTAGGAACAATTCCTTGATACTTGGTAGTTAGATTATAAGCAATATCTTTAACATAGATGGCTTTCTTCCTAAAAGAACCGATTGGTTTTAATATCTCTTCTAATGAGTCAATTGGGGCTTCACTTAATTTTTCTAAAGTAGGATATTTAGTAAAAAGAATTGGTGTTACCATATTTACTCTTTTATCAGTAGTTTGGGCACTTAGGACTATAGCAATTAATAATTCATAATCATTATGATAAATTAGTTCACATTTAGGATTAGGAAAAAGTTCATCTAAGTATTTAGTAATTAACTCTCTTTTCTCACTCTTCGTCATCTTCATCAAACCAGTCATAATCAAACACTTCTACAGGTTCTTTTTCTTCTTGTTTTTTTAAATTTAAGAAGTGTTCTACATCTTCTTTTTTCTTAATTCCTTTTCTATCCCATTCATAAAGTATTTTATCTATATAGCGAATACTTGATACACCATTAAGAGTTGCTTCTTTAACTGCTTCTAAAATAACATCTTTATCAAAGGTATCAAGCCATGCTTTAATAAACTCTAATTCGTTAGGACTAAGGGTTCTTCCAAATTCTCTTTCTATTTCTTCAAATAGAGTTTTAGATATTTCTTTTTCTTCTTTTTCTACAGTACTATTGATAAATAGTGACAAGTATTTCTTATAAAATTGAGTCAAATCTAACATTTCTTCTAAGACTCCACTGTCATTTTTTGTAGTTTCTAGAGTTATCATTTTCTTATCAGTAAGATTAGATATTAACTGCATAACTTGCATCTTATCAAAGCCTGTATCTTTTTCCATTTCTACTGGATTAAAAACAAATCTTTCCCCTTTATCTTTTAAATACATTAGAAATATGAATTCTTCTATATTTAGGGATAAGGATTTTATATTTTGTAATAGAAATAAGGGAATAGTAACTGCTTTTTGTGATAAAAATTTTTGTAGTTTATCTTGACTCATTATATTCCTCCTCTAAATACTGTTTACACATTTTTAAAAGTTGTTCTTTATCATTTTTAATTTTGTTTGTTAATACTGCTTTTATTAGATAATCATAAAGTGGTTTTAAAAAGCAACCTGCTTCTTTTTTTAGGTAATTAAGTATCTCTTCTGTTGTTATATCTAAATTACTTTGTTTATGGATTGGTAAGTTTAGATATGTTTCATTTATTTCTTTATTAGAGTACCCCAACAACTCACCTGCTACTACAGAAGGGTATAATCCACATTCATAGAGTGTTAAAGGGTTTAGTGGTGATGAGGTAAGTACTTTTCTAATACTATTCATTAAATCTTTTTCATTATTACTAAATGGATAGATATCATCAACATCAAGTTGGGTCCATATTCCAATCAACTGACTACAAGGTTTAACTTTGGAAAGATTATTTAGTTTTAGAATACTATCTAGTTCTAGTTCTTTTAATAGGGTTATTCCATTGATAGCATTAGAACTACTGAATATTTTATCTAATTCTTGTTTTTTTCTTTCCATTGATAAAGTATTAAGAAGATATTTATTTTCTATTATAGCATTTTTCTCCAAAGAACCAATGGTAAAATTCAGTGTTGTAGCAAACCTTACCGCTCTCAATATTCTTAAAGCATCATCACTAAATACTGTATTGGCATCTTTGATTGTATGAATCTCCTTTTTTTCTAAGTCTTGTCTTCCATTTAATGGATCTATTATATTTTTATCTTTATCCATACATATTGCATTAATGGTAAAGTCTCTTCTTAAAAGGTCTTCATTAAGGTTCTTTATATAGATTATTTCTTCTGGATGACGATTATCTTTATAGGTTTGTTCTTTTCTAAAAGTTGTTATTTCAAAACGAGTATTATTATAAACAACTGTTACAGAACCATATTCATTAGTTGGTAAACAGGCATCGTTAAATATTTTCATTAATTCTTTAGGTGTAGCAGAAGTTGTTACATCAATATCACTAGACTTTATGTCAAGTAGATAATCTCTTACAAATCCTCCTACTAAGTAAGCTTCATAACCATTATCTGTTATTTTATTTAATAATTTTATTGCAGTATCTAACAAATTAATACACTCCTTGTCTATAAATGATATTACTTTACATACCAATTATAGCATATTTTCTTTTATTTTACACTAAGTTGACAAAGAAAAAAGGACTGAATCCTTTAGTTTGCTGGTACAATTAACTCTTGTCCAATAGTTAGTAAATTATTTGATAAGTTATTTAGTGATTTCAAATTATCTACTGTTGTATTATATTTATTTGCTATTAGCCAAAGACTATCTCCTCTTTTGACTATATAAGTATTTGTATTAGTTGAATCTGATGGAACAGAAACAGGAATAATTAGTTCTTGTCCGATAGTTAACATATTATTGGTGATACCATTAGCATTTTTTAATTCTTCTACTGTTATGTTGTAGTTATTTGCTATACTCCATAGACTGTCTCCTCTTTTAACAGTATAAGTAGTTTCATATCCAACGTTATTATCAGGTAGAGTTGGTGTTTCACTTGATGATGTAGGAATAACTAAGACTTGACCAACACTTAATGTATTACTAGTTAAATTATTAGCTTTTTTAAGTTCATCTACTGTTATATTATTCTTATTAGCAATAGTCCACAGACTATCACCTCTTGTTACTATATAGGTATTAGTTGTAGTACTACCATTATTATCTTCTGTACTAGGTATAACTAGTAGTTGACCTGGGGTTAGAGTATCAGTTGTTAATGAATTAGCTCTTCTTAAGTCGGCCACTGTTACTCCTAGTTTTTTTGAAATGCTATACAAAGTATCTCCTTTTTGTACTTGATATAAATCTCCAGATACATCACTTTGAGGAATAGTTAATTTTTGTCCAAGTGTTAATGTATCACTAGTTAAATTGTTACTAGTTTTAAGTTCATTTACAGTAATACCAAATTGTTTAGCTATACTATATAAACTATCACCTTTCTTAACAGTATAAGTTGTAGAATCAAACGGTGGTGTATATTTAAATCCTAAGTATTGAGTCACAGCTTTAACCACTGCTTCTACATAACTTAATAAATCATTTTGTAGTTTAACTTGATCTTTTGCATTATCTATAAAACCATATTCTACTAAAAGTGACTGCATTGGTGCTGTTTCTCTTATAATATAGTAATAATCTTTATTAGGATTCTCTGGTAAACGTCTTTGGTAATACTTCCTCATAATTTGCCCAGCTTCTCCAATAGATGTAAGTATATCTTTAGCTAGTGTAGAATTATTACGTAAGGCATAAACTACTTCGGCACCTTCTCCTCCTCCTGCATTTATGTGATTAGATATTAATACAGTGTTAGGGTCTCCCCCAAAGGCTTCATTAGCTCTTTTAAGTCTATCTGTTCTACTTAAGTCTTCATCAAAATCTCTTGTAATAACTACAGGAACCCCTAGCTGTTTAAACCTATCATACATATATAAAGCAGCTTCTAAAGTAAAGTCTTTTTCCTTTAAATTACCACTAATAGCTCCAGGATCACTTCCTCCATGTCCAGCATCTACAACAACTCCACCATTTACACGTTCATCCATATTCTCACCTCACTATAAAATATGAATAAACTAGTAATTTGACACAAAAACAATTGAGGCTAAAATAAACAGCAAAATATGTATAACTTGTATTAATCTTTTTATTAACTATTTTACTATGGGTTATGTCTTAGTGTATATAGACTAATAATATCCATCAGTAAGCATAAGATATAACAAGGGTTTATTAATATAATGATAATTAATGACATACGGTAATTGTCTTTTCAAGTAATGAATTAAAAACTGACATTGAAAAAGATAATACATATAATTATATCTATTTTGGTAGTAATATTTCTCTTACTAGTGATATTAAAATAGCTACTATTTCTAAGATATAAGGGGATGTTACTAACTGATATACTCATGATAAATTATTATATAAATTAGGATTATCATCATATAACCACTGAAAGTCAAAGACACTAACTACTAGTCCAATAGTTAATGATACTATCAAAATAATAACAATATAGATAACCACTTTTTTAACATATCAGAATATATTTCTTTAAATTCTCTATCTTTCATCTTACACCTCTATCTTATAAGCTACTCCATAAATAGTTTTTATATATTTTGGTTTTCTCCCTATATCCTTAGATGTCTAATATGAACCATTATAGTATTATTATCTTTAGTAAAATTTTTTTTCACATTTTAGAAAACAAATCATCACTTTTAACTACTTTACCTCTATTTATACATAACAACCACATAATCGAAAATTCTGTTTTAGTAAGTTCTATTTTTTTATCATTGAACTAAAATTCATGAGTTTTATTATTAATTACTATTCCTCAAAAATCTATTTGGTCCTCGCTATTTTCTTAATGATTATAATTTTTATATCTTCTTAATTGTGCTTTTACTCTAGCAAGTAATTCTAATGGTTGAAATGGTTTAGTAACGTAGTCATCTGCTCCCATACTTAGCCCATTAATCTTATCCATATCTTCCACTTTAGCGGTAGCAAAAATAATTGGAAAGTTATATTTCTCTCTTATTTTATTACATAAGGTTAATCCATCCATCTCTGGCATCATATATCTAAAATAGCTAAGTCTATCTTAAGATTATCTATATTCTTTAATACTTCTATACTAGAATAATATTTATAAACGTTATAGTTTTCATTCTTTAAGTATATTTCTAATAAATCCGCTATTTCTTTTTTCTCATCTACTATTAATATGTTATCCAGCTATTTTCTCCTCTTTCCGATTATAGCAGGTCACTATGAGTTAATTCTTAATTTTTTCTTAATAATTATAGTATTCTAATACAATGCATTTTACATGATAGTAGCATTTTCTTTTGGTGATAAAAATCTCAGTAAAATCTTAAACAAAATTTATTTGCAGTATTTTCAATACTATGATACGATTATTTTGAGGTTACAGGGCCCTGTAGATTTTTAGTAATGTATAACATAAATTTAAACCTTTAGAAAAAAAGGAAGGTTACAGGGCCCTGTAGATTTTTAGTAATGTATAACAAGTAGATAAATATACTTATGGAAAAATGAGTTACAGGGCCCTGTAGATTTTTAGTAATGTATAACCAAATATTAAGGATCCTAATGATGACAAGGGTTACAGGGCCCTGTAGATTTTTAGTAATGTATAACGTAGGTTCTTTTCCTCCTAAATAACCAGTAGTTACAGGACCCTGTAGATTTTTAGTAATGTATAACATTGCAAGATATGTTAGATAATCTTATATGTTACAGGACCCTGTAGATTTTTAGTAATGTATAACAAATATGTAAGGAATTAGGAATGAAACCAGGTTACAGGACCCTGTAGATTTTTAGTAATGTATAACTTGACAATGAAAGATTAAATAAAGATTATGGTTACAGGACCCTGTAGATTTTTAGTAATGTATAACATTTTTCTCCTTTCTATAAAAAAAGTATAGGTTACAGGACCCTGTAGATTTTTAGTAATGTAAAATAATATTTATAAAAAAAGCATATATAAGTTTTGCTAACATGGAGGTATTATGGAAATTGTTACAGTATTTAATGAAAAGGAAATAAAAATCAATTTAAACAATAATGCTATATTTTTTGGAAAAAATACTACTGTGAAGAACAAATTTATTAGTGAGCTAATTGAAAAACTCTTAAAAAACAGTAAAGAATTAGAAATTAATGGAAGACAGTTTAATAATAGCGACTATAACATAATAAATATAGATGAAAATACTGACTTTAGTAGTGAATTTAAATTTACAAAGAATAACACTTTAAAGAAACTAATATATAGTGACATAGAAAAGAAAATTGATGAAAGAAAAATTATAGATTGTACTAATGAAATATTTGATGTAATTGATGATAAAGTTAATAGTTTATTAAATAGAAAAATTAATAAGAAGAGTGATAACAATATTACATTTCAAATTGAAATTCCTAATATGTATTTAATAATTGATAAATTTACAAACATTTATGTAGATAATATTTTATTAAGCGATAAAGAAATATCAAAATCTATGAAACGTAAATTGCTTTATCAATTATACTTTTTAGATATTAAATCTTTAGTAGATAAACCAACAATTGTTATAATCAATAACTTTGATGTTTATCTAAATAGTGATGAAATCATTTCAGTTTTAAATAGTATTAATAATTTATCTAGTGATAATTGCCACTTTATAATAAGTAGCTGCAATAATATTTTTGAATACTTAGATATAAACAATTTTAGTGTTTACAAAATATCAAACGAGGTAATATCAATTAATAGAATGGATAAATCTATTAAAAACTTTCTAATTAAAGAAGAGTATAATCAAAAAAATAAAGATATCCCATTTGACGAGTTCTACAGTAATAACGAGGGGCTAATAAGTAATATTGAAGTAAATAAAATTAAGGAAAATGTATTTACTAGAATGCCGTCAGCATTTGGAAAAATTCTTAATTCTGATAATATAAAAATAATGACAAACAAGCCTAAAAATATTATTTCTGAATATATAATTTGTGCTAATAAAAAAGATAAAAAACTTTTTGAAGAAATTGTTCAAGAATTTATTGACCATTAAAGAAAAATGTAGTAAGATTAAGTTGTCCTAAGAAGGACATACATTACTAAAAATTTACAGGTTTCTGTAATAAGGCTCAACGGCCTTAGGTTTAATCTAACCTTAAAGATTACAAAGCAGGTTAACTCCTGCTTTTTTGTGTTAAAAAAGAAATAGTACTTTTCTATTTCTTATCATTCAAAAACCAATAAATTTTCTATAGATATATCTTCTCCCACACTTTTTTCACCTGAAAACATTATCATATTATTATATTGATTTTCAGTCACTTGTAAAAGTCTTATATTTCCACTTTTAGGAGCATTTATTTTTAATCTATTAATATGTTTATTTAAATCATCATTGTTTTTACAAATTCTCGAATAAACTGAAAATTGCATCATTATAAAACCATCATCTAACAAATATTTTCTAAATTTAGTTGCTGTCTTTTTTTCTTTTTCCGTTACCATCGGTAAATCAAACATTACAATTATTCTC
>RKAV01000056.1 GCA_014846175.1 bacterium
TAATTCTAATTTAACCCTACCTAGTGGAACAACAGCATTCGCACTATTAAGTGATCCAATTACTGTGGAAAATTTAATAGCAAAAGCAAATCCAGAAACTTTAGATTATAATACTGCAACAGATGAACAAAAGAATCAAATGTGGAAATTTTCTCATGAAGCAGCAGAACAATTAAAAGCAACTACAGATTATAGATATATAGGCGTAAATCCTAATAACTATGTAAAATTTAATGATGAACTATGGAGAATCATCGGAGTATTTGATGTAGATGATGGAACAGGAAAAATAGAAAAAAGAATGAAAATCGTAAGAACTGAATCAATAGGGGAATATGCTTGGGATAATAAAACTATTATATCAGGTGGACCAATTAATTACTATGGAAAAAACAACTGGCCAGATGCGAGACTAAACTATTTACTAAACCCGGGACATGAAAGTGAAACTTATGGTGGTAGCTTATACTGGAATAGAAAGAGTGGAGCTTGTTACTCTGGACAAAAGGAGGCCACAACATCATGTGATTTTACTTCTACTGGTTTAACAGATACTGCAAAATCAATGGTAGGAGATGCAAAATGGTATTTGGGGGGTACAACTGATTATACTAGTTCATCAAATGGACTAGCCTCACATTTTTATAGTTATGAAAGAGGAACAACGGTATATGATAGCAGTAGAAGCACGAATTGGACAGGAAAAGTAGGATTGATATATCCCAGTGATTATGGATATGCTACTAGTGGTGGAACGAATGTAAATAGAACAAGTTGCTTGAAAAGAGCCTTGTACGAATGGAATATGGAAAATGGTAGTATTGATTGTGTGGCAACTAATTGGTTTAGTGGTATTTTTTTTAACAGTGGCTATAGCTTGACACCATATAATACTAATAGAATGGTGTTTTACGTTAGTGCCGGAGGTTCTTATGGTGTTATTCACTCTGAATCTTTTGATGGCAACGTTATTCCAGCCGTACATCTAAAATCTACAATTAAGATAACTTCTGGAACAGGTTCTTCAAAAGATCCATTCATTTTAGGATTATGATAAATTAAAGAATGCAATGTTTTATTTGCATTTTTTTGTATATATTAAAAAAAAATTATCATACTATTATTGGTGAATAAAATGAAAGAAAAGAAATATCAAAGAATAGTAGAAAGACATAAACCTAAAGAAGAAAAGCTAAAATTTTCAATAATAGCATTTATAGTAGGTGGGTTAGTTGGAGTATTAGGGGAAGGGTTAATTTGTTTTTATGTAAAAATATTATCTATATCTAGAAGTGATGCTTCTACCTATATGATTGTAACATTAATATTTATAGCATCATTATTAACTGCCCTTGGTTTATTTGATAATCTTGTTAAGAAAGCTAAGTGTGGACTTCTTATTCCTATAACTGGTTTTGCTCATTCGATGACTAGTGCTGCGATTGATTATAAAAAAGAAGGACCAATCTATGGAATAGGTAGTAATATATTTAAACTTGCTGGTTCTGTTATTCTTTATGGAATAGTATCATCTTGGTTGTTTGGAATGATTCGTTATGGAATAGAGGTGTTAAAATGATTTTTAAGTTTAAGAATGTTTATGTGGATAATTCTGCTACGGTAGCTGGTCCTTATGAATCGAAAGGCCCTCTTAGTAGTTATTTTGATAAAAAATACCGTAAGGATTTGTATTGTGGTGAAAAGTCCTTTGAACAAGCAGAAGTTAAATTACTAGAAGATAGTTTGAAGTTAGTATTAAAAAAATCAAAACTAAAAGAATCTGATATTGATATAGTAATAGCTGGTGACTTATTAAATCAAATAACTTCATCTTGTTACTCTATCTTAGATATGAATAGTCCTTTTCTTGGAATATATAGTGCCTGTGCAACCAGTGTTGAAGGAATATTAATCGCATCATCCTTAATAGATGGTGGATTTATAAATAATGCTATAGCATCAACATCTTCCCATAATATGTCTAGTGAAAAACAATTTAGAAATCCAACGGAGTATGGTGCACCTAAACCTAAAACTGCTACTTTTACTGCTACAGGAGGAGCTAGTATCTTACTTACTAATAAACCAAGTAAAGTAAGAGTAAGTGAAGGAGTAATTGGTACTATTGTTGATTATAACCAAAAAGACCCCTTAAATATGGGAGCTGCTATGGCAGGTGCTGCTGCTCATACTTTAAATGATTACTTTAAAAATAGTAAATATAAACCAAGTGATTTTGATTTAATTTTAACAGGTGACTTAGGAGTTTATGGTAAAGAAATATTAAAAGATTTTATGAGGGAAGAATATAAAATAGAACTAGGTTCTAATTATAACGATTGTGGAACAATATTATATGACTTAGAAAAGCAAAAAGATGTCATGGCAGGTGGTAGTGGACCAGTTTGTAGTGCCTTAGTTACTTATTCTAAAATATTAAAAGATTTAAATGAAGGAATTTATAAAAGAGTATTATTAGTTGCTACTGGTGCCTTATTTTCCCCAACTTTTGTCTATCAAAAGAAACCAATTTTATCTATAGCACATTTAGTATGTTTGGAGGCGATTTAAATGTATTTTATATATTCATTCTTATTTTGTGGAACTATCTGTTTAATAGCAGAACTTATTCTTGATAACACTAAACTCACTCCTGGTCATATAACTAGTATCTTTGTAGTAGTAGGAGCAGCCTTAGATGCTTTTGGAATCTATGATTACTTCATTGCTACTTGTGGAGGGGGAACACTAGTACCAATCACCTCCTTTGGACACTCTCTTATTCATGGAGCTTTAGGAAAAGCAGAAACCTTTGGATTCTTAGGATTATTAATGGGAATGTTTGATCTTACAGCATCAGGAATAACATCAGCAATAATCTTTTCCTTTATATTTACTTTATTTTTTAAAGCAAGGGATTAAAAAACTAATTTACTGTAAATAATATAGATAAGGAGGTACTTATGCTAACTTATCTATTTTTATCATTATTTATTACTAATGTCTATGCTGAAACAGTAGAAACTCCATATCTAGTAGCAGATACTTCTACTGCTAAAGAAAGAGAAATAATAAAAGAAGAAGATTTATACTATTTAAGAAAAGAAGGGGAAACTAGTAATAATTACTATAGTAGTAAACCAAAAGACTATGATACTAAAACAGATATGTTTATCTATGATAAATATAGTAAATATACAACTAAAGAGATAAATAGTCCTGATTACTTAAAAGAAGAGATAACGTACTATCATTATTTAGAACTAGAAAAAATTAATTATCTAAAAGTACTAACTAGTAGTAATATAACTATTTTAGATATAAAACTTAATAATAATAATATTAACTCTAATAACAATACTTATTACTTTAATAAAAGTAAGATAGAAGATAGTATTTTAGAAATAAAATTAATGGTATTAGAAAACTCTAGTAATAACTATTTATTAATAGAAAATGATGATGTTTATCTAAAAGGAAAAATAAAATTAAAAGAAAAAGGAGTAGTAACTAAGAAGATAAGATTAATTAACTATTTAACTAAATTAAAAATGAATAAGAAAGAAAAAGTTACTACTAATTATAATGATTTACCATATTATAGATTATTGAGGAAAGAGAAGCTATATAGGTATAGAAGAAAACTATATAAATATAAAAAGAATGATACTTTATTAACTAGTAATAGAGTCTTAGATGGATATAAAGTAGATAGAGTAGAAAAGATAAATAGAATATATCGAAAAGAGATATTTACTTTCTATGATGATATTAAACTAGATTATTTAGATTGGGATAAGATTTTAGTAAGTTCAACCATACCTTTGAAAGAATTAAAACTATATAAGAGTAAAGAGTGTGGAAAAATGAAATTAAAGCTAGTATATAAAACTTTTAGTTATCTAAAAGATATAGACTTTACATGTTCTTAAAAAAAAGAAATTCTACTTTTGTCGAATGGATTGTCTTTTTAAAAATATATAAGTATTCTTTAGGGGAAAGGAGGAGGTATGGACGAGTTACTCTTAAAGTATGATAAGTTAATCTATATGATGGCTAATAAATATAAGAGCTATGCTAGTATAGATGATCTTTATCAAGCAGGATGTATTGGGCTAAAAGAAGCATTAACTCATTATGATGAAAGTAAAGGAAGTGATTTAACTAGTTATATTTGTCTTTATATTAAAGGAGAGATGCTAAAAGAAGTCAGTAATAGTAGAGAAATAAGGGTAGGATATGATGTTTATAACTTTTCAAAGAAAGTAAAGGAGGCAAGAGATTATTTAACTCAAGAGTTTGGAAGAGAAGCAACTACTTATGAAGTAGCTTATTATATGAATGAGAATATAGAAAAGATAGAGATGGTTGATAGAGTAAGTATGCCAGTTTATCATTTAGATGATAGGAATGAAGATAATTTATCTTTATATGATAAAGTTAGTTATGTAGAAAAAGCCTTTGATACTGATATCTTAGATTTAAAAAGTGCTTGTGATAAACTTAATTCTTATGAGAAAAGTTTAATCAATAATAGATACTATCTTGATAAGACACAACAAGAAGTAGCAGAAAGTCTTGGTATTAGTCAAGTAAAAGTAAGTAGAGAGGAGAAGAAGATTTTAGAAAAATTAAGGGTTAGTTTAACAACTAATTAATTTACATCTATAGGTAGAAATGATATAATTCCATTAGGAAATGAGAGATGTGTATGGATAAAGATTATCAAATGATAGATCATTCTATTAAGATAAATAAAGAAGAATTACCTAAACTTTTGCAAAATATAATTAAAGATTTAGAAAAATATGATAAGGAAGGTAATATGGAAATGTATGATGGACTTTATGAAGGATTAGAATCATTTTCTAAATCATTTCTATTATCAGGTGAAATAACAAATAGTCAATTTGAAACAATATTAAAAAAATATAGAGGGTAGTTATGAAAATAAAAAATTTTAACCTTTTGTAGTAAGAAGTCCCCACCTCTTTAGGCGGTGGAGGATGTCACATATATAGAAAGCTTAGAAAATGATGAATGTAATAAAGCATTATTAAGAATAGTACCTAAAATAGACCTTTCAAAGATATATGATATTATTAATGAAATTCCGAATGAATATGAAGGAATAAAAGTAATAAGTGATATTAGAAAGAAATACTATTTTGAGTGTATTAAGTATCGTTATGAAAACTCATTATATAAAACATATTTAGAATTATTAGAGAAAAACAAATAAAGTAGAAACTTTTTTGTTTTTTTTCTTTTGTAACTTAGTTGTAACTTTAGCTATAATATAATACTAATAAGAAACGGAGGAATTAATTTATGGAAATTCTAAGAGTAGATAATTTAACTAAAATTTATGGTAAAGATACAACTAAAGTAGTAGCATTAGACCATGTGTCTTTTACAGTAGAAAAAGGAGAATTTGTCGCTATTGTTGGAGCATCAGGATCTGGTAAATCAACTTTATTACATTTGATAGGTGGAGTTGATCGACCAACTTCTGGTAAGGTATATATAGATGGAAAAGATATCTTTAAATTTAATGATGATAAACTTGCTATATTTAGAAGAAGACAAGTAGGATTAATTTATCAATTTTATAATTTAATACCTATCTTAAACGTAGAAGAAAATATTACCTTACCCCTTGCCTTAGATAATCGTGAAGTTGATAAAGAAAGACTAGCTAGTCTATTAAAATTACTAGGACTAGAAAATAGAAAAAATCATCTTCCAAATGAATTATCAGGAGGACAACAACAAAGAACAAGTATTGGCAGGGCTATAATTACTAATCCAACAATTATCTTAGCCGATGAACCAACTGGTAATTTAGATTCAAAATCAAGTGATGAAATAGTAGCGTTATTAAAAAAATCTAATAAAGAACTTAATCAAACAATAATTATGATTACTCATAATATGGAAATAGCAAAAGTTGCTGATAGGATAATAAAAATTGAAGATGGAAAAATTGTTTCGGAGGTATAATTATGACATTACTTAATAAATTAACAATTAAAAATCTTAAATTAAATAAAAAAAGAACTATTGTTACAATTATTGGTATTATGTTATCAGTAGCTTTAATTACAGCAGTAGCATCTATGTATGCTAGTGGAATTAAATCTTTAATAAAATATGAAACCCTTATTAAAGGTAACTTCCATACGGCCTTTTATAATGTTCCTACTAGTGATATTGATAAATTTGTAAATAATAGAAATATTGAAAAATTAAATATAACGGAAGGTATTGGTTATGCTAAAGTAGATTCTAAAAATGAAGATAAACCTTATGCTTATCTAAAAGGATTTACTAAAGACGCTCTTAATAATTTATCTGTTAGATTAGTTAAGGGTAGATTACCAGAAAATACTAATGAGATAGTTATACCAACCCATTTAAAAACAAATGGTCACTTGGATTTAAAACTTAATGATAGTATTACACTAGAAGTTGGTAAAAGAATAGATTCTAAAGGTAGCGAACTATCTCAAAGTGATAAGTATCAAAATACTGCTGGTGAACAGTTAGTTGAAATGCAAACTAAGACTTATAAAATAGTAGGTATTATAGAAAGACCTGCTACTAATATTGAATATTATATTGCTCCAGGTTATACCTTTATTACCTATATAGATAGTAAAAACTTATCTGGAAATGTAGATATCTATGCTAAGTTTACAAAAGATGGTGTAAAAAATTGGGATAAAACGATTGCTAATATTTTAGGAGTATCCCAAGTATTATTTAGAAAAGTCTATAAAGTCTATAATCAAGAAATAGAATTAGAAAAACTAACTGAACAACTAAAAAAGACTTATATGTTTGATATGAATAAATATCTTATTGATTTAGAAACTAATCCTATTTCAAGTACTAGTATGGGAGACTTAGGAAAAGTACTTGCTATCGTGATAGTTATTATAGTATTTACCTCTATATTTTGTATTAAAAATAGTTTTGATATATCAATTACTGAAAAAATAAGACAGTATGGTATGTTAAGAAGTATAGGAGCTACTAAAAAGCAGATAAAAAGAAATGTTTTTTATGAAGCTACTATCCTCGGTTTAATAGGTATACCCTTAGGAATAATCTTAGGATGTTTAGCTACCTATATATTAATCATTATTAGTAATTATTATTTAACTGATGTAATTCAAACCGGTTTTAAACTAGAATTAGTATTTTCAACTTATGCTATTTTAGTAGCTATAATATTAGGTATAATAACTATCTATTTCTCAGCATTAAAAAGTGCTACAAGAGCTTCTAAAGTATCAGAAATAGATTCTATTAGAAATAGTGCTAATTTAAAAATTTCTTCTAAAAAAATTAAATCTCCTAAATACATAAAAAAACTATTTGGTATAGGAGGAGTAATATCTTTTAAGAATTTGAAAAGAAATAAGAAAAAGTATAGAACTACCATTATATCAATAACAGTTTCGACCTTTGTATTTATCGCTTTATATAGCTTTATGGAATTAGCTTTTCAAAATGTAAATAATGAATTAAAAGTATCTGATTTTAATATCTCATTAAGTACTAATGCAATTAATGATTATTCATATAGTAAGTTTCTTAAAACAGTTAACTTATCTGGTGTAGAAGATTATGCTATATTAAGAAATAGTGAATTATCTTTTACTGGTTCTCATTCTAGTAAAGAATATTTAGAATATTTTGGTACTAAAAAAGAAAATGATGCTGAAGAACATATTACTATTTTTGCTATAGGTAAAAAACAGTATGATAAATACATTAAATCATTAGGGTTAAACTATGATGATATAAAAGATAAAGCAATACTTTTTGATAAGCAATATATAACTAGTTATGATAAAAATAATAATAGAATAACAAAGAATATTAGAGTGTATGACTTTAATAAAGGTGATGTAATTACCTCTACTAACAACCAATTAAACTTAGAAATAGGGGCTATATCTTCTATAGGACCTAATCTTCTAAAAAATCTATCTAACAGCTACTTAATAATTAGTGATGAAATGTTTGATAGGATAGCTAAAACGAATAACTTAGATATTTATTATAAAGCAAGTAATGCTGATAAGTTACAAGATGAACTTGATAGCTATTTAAATGGGGAAAGTTATAATATTGATAATAAAGAAGAAAATGTAAGAATAATGAATAACTTATTTACCTTAATCGCTATATTTCTATATGGATTTATTATTGTAATCTCATTAATTGGAATAACTAACATCTTTAATACTATTACTACTAATATGGAATTAAGAAAACAAGAGTTTGCTATGTTAAAATCTATTGGTATGACTTCAAAAGAATTTAAAAGAATGATAAGATTAGAAAGTTTATTTATGGGTAT
Source organism: bacterium (assembly GCA_014846175.1). Taxonomy (GTDB): domain Bacteria; phylum Bacillota_I; class Bacilli_A; order RF39; family UBA660; genus Onthousia. The sequence continues at coordinate 8,375 of RKAV01000056.1, forward strand.
TAAATCATTACTATTTGGTATACTTATCGGAATAATATTATCTTATTTGATTTACTTATCTTCAGATTCTGATATACCTTATAAACTACCTATAGTTGCTATTATAATATCTATACTAGTAGTATTTATCCTTATCTCCTTAATTATGAAGTATTCTCTTAATAAGATTAATAAACAAAATACTATTGAAACAATTAGAAATGAAAATATCTAGATAGGGAGCATCAGCTCCTTATATTTTGATATAATATTAAGGAAGGGAGCTACAAATATGAATATTTTACTAGTAGAAGATATAGAATCAATTATTAAAGGACTTACATATTCCTTGGAGAAAAGTAATTATAAACTAGTTATTAAAACTACAATAAAAGATACTAAAGAATACTTACTTTCTAATACAAATATTGATTTAATTATCCTTGATATTACTTTACCTGATGGTAATGGTTTTGATTTATTTGTAAATACTATTAAAAACTTAAAGATACCGACTATTTTCTTAACAGCAAAAGATGAAGAAGATGATATTGTTAAAGGTCTAGATATAGGAGCAGAAGATTATATAACTAAACCTTTTTCTACTAGGGAAGTAATAGCAAGAATTAATCGAATATTATTAAGATGTAAAAAGAAAAGTATTATTAAGATTAAAGATATTTCTTATGATATGGATAAATTAGTTTTGATGAAAAATAATACTCCTATAGAATTAACAGCATTAGAGTTAAAACTAGTTAATCTCTTATTTGTAAATATAAATAAAGTTGTAAGTAGAAATGTTATATTAGATAAGATTTGGGATTGGACTGGTAATTATGTTGATGACCATACAGTAACCGTTTATTTTAAAAGAATAAGAGAAAAGATAGGAACTAATATAATTACTACTATTAAAGGAATGGGGTATAGAATAGATGAAGAATAAACTTAGATTAAAACAATATATTACCTCTACCTTAATTGTCTTTATATGTTTATTTGTTATGTTCCTAATTTTAAATATCTATGAATATAAAACTTATACTAAAAACTTTAATAATAAAATTAGTGCTATTATAACCTTAGTTAAAGATAAGTATCCAGAAATAACTGATAAAGAGATTATAGAAATAATAAATAGTAACAAACAATCAGATGATTCTTTCTTTCTTAAATATGGAATTGATATCGATAATAAAGCAGTACTACTAGAAAATGATAAAAGCTATCATACCTTTTTACTTATTAATATGTCTTTTCTAATAATAACTATTGCTAGTTTATGTATATTATATTTTAGATACAATTATAAAAGAAAAAATGATATAAAAGATATTATTAAATATATAGAACAAATTAATAGAAGAAATTATGAATTAGAGATAGATACAATTTCAGAAGATGAATTATCAATTTTAAAAAATGAAAAAGGTGTAACTCTGTTAGAATTAACTATATATATAATTGTATTATTTATAGTTTTAGGAACAC
>RKAV01000037.1 GCA_014846175.1 bacterium
ATTATAAAACCATCATCTAACAAATATTTTCTAAATTTAGTTGCTGTCTTTTTTTCTTTTTCCGTTACCATCGGTAAATCAAACATTACAATTATTCTCATAAATTTACTCATATATTATTGTTGGTAAATCAAGTTTTGCCTCTCCAGTAGAAAATGATTTTATGTAGCTTTTTATTAATAGACCTATACTATATTCAACAGTATATTTTTTATCATTATGACTAACTTCTTTGTTTAATAAGTTAATCAGTTCTTTTCTAAAATTAAAAGACAGAGGATATACTATTTTATTTCTGTTATCATAAACAAATTTGTCTACAACACTTCGGTATGGTTCTAAAAAATCATAAGCTAAATTAAAATTATTAATTTTTGAATTATGATGAATTCCTAGATAAGTGTTAAGTCCAAATACTGATAAATTTCTAATTATAGCACTTGCAAATATAGTATAACCATAGTTTAAAGCAGCGTTTATACTATCATCATAAAATCTGATAAATTTACTTCCAAATAAACTTCTAAAATAGATTTTAGCAGCTAATCCTTCTCTATTCTTGATATCACCATCAATAATTTCAGAGGTATAATCATTAAGTTTAGAGATTGGAAACTCTTCCTTTGAAGTCATTTCCAAAACTCTAATACTATTTTCTAATTTTTTCTTTACAATTTGGTTCCAAAATTCTTTCTTAACTTCATCTTGAACTTCTAATTGGTGTGAAAAAACATCTAACTGTTTAAAATGATAATTATATGGATACATAATTGAAGTTGGGAAAAACTTCTCATCACAAATAATAACTGAAATAGCATTCTTTCCAAACTCTGCTAATAACCTAGTAGTCAATACAGTAGTAGAATCTTCAATTAAAACATAATTAATATCTTCTAATGGAACCTTTGAAATATTTTCATCCTTTTTTATCATCAGTTGGTTATCTTGAAAATATAGTTTTTCACTTTTCTTGATAACGACTTGTCTATACCCCACTAATTTCACCCAAAATATTAATAGAAAGCTTTTGAATAGAACTAATAGTAGAAACAGTTATATAGTATCGAGAATTAATCTGAGAAAAAATATTATCTTTTCCAATAATGTCATAACCATCACCGATTTTACTTTTAACTTCGAGTTGTCCTCCAGTAAAACCTGTAACATAGGCTATAGATTTTTGACCTTTATTATTAATTATTTTAATTAAATCATTTTTGTATAGACTCATACATAATTTATAATCATCAAAGACAGCATCGTAAGACACAGTATCAAACTTTTTTTGAGCATAATATAAACTAATAGCAAAAGGCTTTTTATGTTTCTCATACTCTTTGGTTTTCTCTATTTCAAATACATCATATCCTGCAGAGTATAATTTGTTATCATTTTTGTTCTTTGATTTAAAAATATCAATTCTATAAATTTCACCTTTTTCAACATTAGCATTATTAAGTGTGTGTCCAGTATTATTAAACTTTGAATACACTTTAATTCTTTTTATTGCTTTTTGTTCTTTATCATTTGGATTAATTGGATATTTTCCATCATGTTTTTTTAAAGCTTCCGCCCCATTTTCGCAATTTCCAAACCATTCTACTAAAGCATTAAAGATGTCTTTTGAACCATTCTCACGGTCCGGTATTTTATCTAAATCACTTCGTTTAACCTTTTCTATAGGTGTTCTTAATGTTTTATAAGTTACTTTCTCATCGTTATTTTCTATAGTTTTGATACCATAATATGTATCTTTATGCATTGCACCTGATATCTTTGGTTTTGCTAATGATGGAGTTAGTGTATGTACTTTTTCTAGTTCTTCTTTGGTATAGGTTCCATGTTCTTCCAAACTCCATTTTAGTATTTTGAGATCTTGTTCATACACTCTTTCTTTAGCTTCTTCTAAAAAATTGTCATATGGTAAAGGGAATTTTAATGTACTAACACCATGTTTTGAAAAATAAATATTATTATGTGCTTCTTGTTCTTTTAAATATTCTTTAAATTCTGTTTCTTTTAATACCCCATCTTCATCAAAAAATCTAGCAATTTCATCATCAGCATCTTTAATTTTTATCTCATTTAATTTATTTTTAGCAATACCATCAATATATCTACTAAACTTTTCATAAAGTGTTACTTTTTGTTCTAATGATTTAGTGATGGATGCTATAACAAGAGCATCCATGGCATGATGAAGATGATTATCTCTATCTTTATTTATATCAGTCTTCATGTCAGCTGGCATAATGTAAGTCTTAGAAATATAACTATGTGTAAGTCTATTAAATCCCCATCTTGCCCTAAGTTTAGCAGTTATGGCACCTGGATAAACATTAACTTTTTGTACATTTAAATGAGCTTTTATTAAACTAGCAAGTTCTCTACTTATATATTTTGTATCATTTAAGTTTTGCTCTCGCATTTCTCTTTCAGTTTCTAAATCTAACTTAGTTAATAAATAATTATCTTTCTTATTTTGTGAAATAGCCAAACAATTTATAAAACTTTCATATTGACTCCATTTAGGAGTGTTACCAAACCATTCATAAGGTGTTTTATTTCCTTTATCCTGATTATATTTAGTATAAACCAATGTTTTATTTAAATAATTATCATTATATGTTCTAGAATATGGCAAAATATGGTCAATTTGAACAATATTATTAGTAAATAATTCTTCAAATTTTATCTTCTCCATACTATAGCCACAAAATTCATTTTGTTCTTTCCATAATTTATATTTTAATAAATCATTGCTACTAATCTTATTAACATCAGTAAAAGGTCCTTCTTCTACTAAAAATTTACGAATTTTCTCATTTTCTACTTTTCTTTCTAGTTGTAATTTTTCTATTTTATTTCGTTCTTCCCTTGTTCTAGCTAAGTCTCTTGCTGTTTCAATATTAATTATTTTTGGCATACCATATTTTTTTATAATTGCATTAAGTACTTTTCTAGTTTGAGTAAGCGATCTAATTACTCTTTGATTTCTAATGTTTTCATCTACATATATTGGAACTAACAAATCCTTTTTTTCTATATTTTTTGATAAATTTGAATGGTCTATGTTAAGTCCTTCCATTGCTTTATCATAAGTAATTCCTTTCATCATTAAAGGAAGCAAACTTCTTACAATATCAGTAGATAACATTAAGTGATCTTTAAAGTTAGGTAATTTTTCTATAAAATTAATATCATCAAATTTAGAATCAATAATTTTAGATTCTTTAATTTTTGCTTGAATATCTTCATTTATTTTATAATTTGTGCAGTAAAGTGCCAATTCATCTAAAAATTCAACATTTTCTTTCACTTCACTCCATACTTCTTTATTATAAGATGATACTATTGCTTTTTTTAATGCATGATATCCTTTTAGCTCTATCAATTTTTTAGAAAACAATTTATCATTGTAAATACTTTCATAAAGTCCACGTCTATTTTCATCTAATGATGAAATATCAATTTTTTCTTCCTTTGAAATACTTAATTTTTTCTTAAATTCTTCTATTACTTTTATATATTCACTCTTAGTTAAACTTAAATTTTTTATTATAATATCATTATTGCCTAATATTTTAACAAGATATTTATAAGTTATCATTTGTTTTTCTTTAGCAGCATTAATAATGTTTGTTATTTCTTTAGATGTTAATGACTGATAATTTCCATCATCAATCTTATATCGCAAATTTACTAGCTTAGATAAAGCAACAAACATTTCAGATGAAAATGCATATTTTGGAGCTCTAGGTTTATGATCAAATGCACATTTACCAGTCATCTTTTCAATTAAATTGCCACCATATGAAGATCTTTTTATTAATCTATTTCCATTTTCATCATACATATAATAATATCCTGGTCCTTCTGAATAATGCCTTCTAGAATTATATATTTTTAAATATTCATTTTTAAAGTTATTATCAATAAGGTCAAATTTTATCTGGCTGTCTAACACTTTATTAATTTCATCTAAATACATTTCATTAGTAACAGATACTTTATAATTTTCAGGACTATTTTTTATTTTATCCTTAAATTTATCATCTTTAATGTACATCTCTGAGATAGTCCTATAATTCTTATCTTTCATTAAAGATAAATTTTCTTTGATAGCATTTAAGGCCTTCCCATTATCCTTTGCGCCGGCAGATTCTCTATTTGATTTATAGCCTCTTTTTTTAGCATAGTGGACTAAGATAATACATAATTCTTCTTTTAATAACTTCCTGTCTAGTGCTTCTACTTTAAGCTTATATGGATTAGTATTATTCTTTTTATAATAATTGTTAATCATATTATTGTAAATTTCTGTTAATTCTTCTTTTCTTATGGATACTAAATTTCCAGTAACACTTCCAGTAAGAAAATTATTTTCATATAATAGATTTCTAACTCTATCTAATCTAAATTCTCTTCTTCTGGCAACACGGCGTGCTCCCCTTTTTTCTCTACGTTCCTTTGCTTTACTATCTCCAGTCTTTTCTACTTCGCCCGGACTAAATATTCTACTACCAACATCTATTATTTTATAAGGAACATCATTTTCATCAAGTGCCAATAATCCCCAACCTACTGACGATATTCCTACGTCTAATCCTAAAATATAACTATACTTCATTTTTACCTCCTATGTTATATTTTTTTAAAAAGCAGTACTAACCCATCACCCATAGATTAATACTGCTTATCTATAATAAATTGTATCATGCATAATTAAATATGTAAATTAAATTGTTATGTTAAACCTTCTCTTAATACTTTTCAATCAGAGATAAAGAGTAATCATGTTTATCAATACTACTCTTTATCATTATTTCTTTGTAAATACTTTTGCTTTATTTTCAGATACAATATTAAATTCAATCTCTTTTTACTCATTTTGTCTTTCAATAGCACTTTTTAGTCTTTTAAACACTTCAATATTACTATTTAATGCTCTTATTTCTTCTCTTAAACCTTTAGTATCTCTTAAAGCTATTCTTAATCCAATATCTGTATAAGACATAATCTCACCCCCGAGTAGCTAATATTATAGATATCTAATATACCAAGTCAATAAATTATTTCTTAAATGTCACTTGAAATGTTGTTATACCATCCATTGATGAAGCCTTTATCTTACTTTTATGTAATAAAACAATATTCTTAGCAATAGCAAGTCCTAAGCCATATCTATTATCTTTTCTATTTCTTGATTTATCAATACGATAAAATCTTTCAAATATTTTCTCTTCTTCTCCTTTAGGTATAGGTTCACCTTCATTTTGAACTAATAAAGTAACTTGTAAATCCTTTTTTAAGGAAACTTTAATACTACCATTTTTCTTAGCATGTTTAATAGCATTATCAAGTAATATCTCCACTAATTCTTTAATACTATCTTCATCCATTAAGATATTAATATTATCTTCTATTTCATAGCTTAGTTTTATATCTTTTTCATACGCTCTTCCTTCAAAGGGAAGTAAGGAAAGTTCTACTGTTTTTGATAAATTATTATTAACAAGTACAACCTCTTCCATTCTTTCACTCTTAGCAAGATTTAATAGCTTACTAATAAGAAGATTCATTCTATTCGTTTCATATTTAATATTCTTTAACCATTTACTATTTTCTTTTGTAATATCTATCGCTTCACTACTTGCTACTATAACAGATAGTGGTGTCTTTAACTCGTGAGAAGCATCTGCAATAAATTGTTTTTGTTTAATAAAACTTTCCTTAACTGGTTTAATTATCCATATAGTTAAATACCTGCTAAGTATAATAACTAATATTTCTAAAATAATTAAAATTAAAAGTGATACCTCTAAAGATAGTAATAATGAACTTTTAATTTTACTATTATCAAATATAATTAAAGATTCCCCTTTTGAATAAATATAAGAATAATCACTTAAATATAAGTTACCAATATATTTATCTTTTATATTCTTATTATTAAGTATTTTCTTAGTAATAGAACTTATCTTCTCACTTGATGTTCCATTATTAGAATGATTAATTACTTCTAAAACATTATTATTATCATCTAGTAATACCGTATAAATAACTGAATCCATAAACTTAATATTTTTATTTTTTATATCTATATTATCATTTGCTTCTATTATATTTTTCATCTTATTAGGAGGAACTTTTTTATTTTTTCTTGTCATAGAGATATTTAAGCTATTATTTATTGAGTTTTTCTGTTCATAATAATTTTGAATATTAAAAATACATACTACAGCAAAGATAGAAAGACTTAGTATTAGAATTAATGTATAAAATATTTTATTACTTAGTTTTTTAATTTCCATCTTCTATCTTATACCCCATTCCTCTTATCGATCTAATTACTACATTAGATTCTATCGCCCTTAGTTTTTTTCTAATAAATGATAAATAAGCTTCTAAGTTATTAGATTCTATCTCATTATCTAGTCCCCATACTCTATCATAAATTTGTTCTTTTGATAAGATTTGATTAGGATTATTAATGAAATATTCTAATAACTGGAATTCTTTCTTTATAAGTTCCACTACTTCTTTAGTTTTCGTACAAGTTATTTTTAATGTTGTAGTATTGAGTTCTAAATCACCAAACTCTAAAATATTCTTAGAACTTTTAATATTTCTTTTCAATTGTATATTTATTCTTGCAACTAACTCATCTATATGAAATGGTTTAGTTAAATAATCAACAGCACCATTTTCTAATCCATTTAGTTTATCTTCTAACATTGATTTTGCCGTTAACATTATTATCTTACTAGTAATACTTTCTTCTCTTAACTTGTTTAATATTTCAAAACCAGACATATTAGGAAGCATTACATCTAATATTATTAAATCATATACCCCAGTTATAGCATAGTAATAACCTTCCTCCCCATCAGTAACTATATCTACTGTTAAGTTTTCTTTTTCTAATCTTTCTTTTATTACATCTGCTAAGTTATATTCATCTTCTATAATTAATACTTTCATATTCATCACCATTATTAGTTAATCGTTAATTTATTAAATAAATATTAAATTTTTAATTATTATAACATAGAAAAAGTCTTGTTAAATAACTAAGTTATGTGCTATAATCTATTTGTACCAGTTAGGGGATTAGTTAAATGGTATAATAATGGTCTCCAAAACCACTGTTGGGAGTTCGATTCTCTCATCCCCTGCCATTAGAATTTAAAACGAACTATTGACTAGTCCGTTTTTTTGTTATTTATACTTTAATATTAAGTTCTTCTATTATTTCCTTATATTTACCCGTAGGAAATAAAATTGGTAATATTTCTTCCACAATTTGTTTATTATTTACAACTTTTTTCCATGAATTTTTTGAAACGTTCTCTTTTAACTCTTTTTTTGTTTCTTCCCAATCTTCTTCAAAATTTAATTCAATTTTATTTTGTTCTGATAATTTCCATGCAAATAAATATTCTGTCATTTCATCCCAAATTGCAACTTTATCAAGATATGATGTAAACTCAGAACCATAAAATAAATGTAATTTAACTTTATCTTCATGATATTGTTGTATTTGATTAGAATAATATCTTTTATTTTTTACTAAAGTTTGGTCAACAAACCACATACCAGCTTCAATATCTTTATTTGGATATGTTTCTCTTAAATATTCAATTTTTTTTATAAAGTTTTCAAACTGGCCTCTTTTTTTAGTTGAATCATGGTCATCTCTCATTTTTTGTTCAATCATAAAAATTTTATTATTATATTCAAATAATTGATCAAATAAAATAGCTTCACCTTTATAAGTTGCTCTTTTGGGAAGATTCTTATAATACTTACCTAAATAAACAGTAATAATATCCTCTACAAAATCTCCAAAACTAATTTCATGTGATTGCGTTATATTTTGTATTAATTTCAATTTTGGTGTTGTTGGTCTAAATATTCCTATATATCTATCAGGATTACTAGCGACTTTATTAATTAAATCAGCTTTTTCATTTTTATATACCGTTCTTTTTAATTCATCTACAAATTCATCATACTCTAAAATATTAACCATTTTTTCCCTCCATATTACTATATTTATACCTTAATTCATTAATTGAAATAAATTTATCTTCTTTTACATAAAAATAGTCCCAGCCATTATTATTTGTTCTATTTAAATATTTTGCAGACATTTTATGTATAGATAGTACTTCTTCATTATCATAAACATTTCCATCAATATTTACTTTACAAATCTCAACGCCATCTTTATCATACAAAGCCTGATTTTCCTTTATCATTCCCGATGCAACAAGTTTTTTCATTGGAACTTTTGGTGGTTTTACTTCTAGTTTTAAGTTAGTAATATCATCATCTATTGGGATTATTTTATTAATTCTTTCTTCTGCTACTTGATTATAGACATGTTCTCTTTCAATACCTATATAATTTCTTCCTAATAATTTAGCAATAGCCCCAGTCGTTCCTGTTCCAAAAAATGGATCTAGTACAATATCATTTGGCTTAGAAGTAGATAATATTACTTTATATAAAAGTTTTTCTGGTTTTTGAGTTGAATGTATTTTTTTACCATCTTCTCCTTTAAGTCGTTCATTTCCAATACATATTCCAATATTCCATACACTTTTATCCTGCTTTTCATCATTCAAATATTTCATAGTTTTGTAATTAAATGTATACTTAGATTTTTTAGATTTTGTACACCATATCAATGTTTCATGTGAATTTTGAAATCTAGTACCAGCAAAATTTGGAGCAGCATTAGGTTTAGACCATATAATATCATTTAAAATCCAATAGTCTAAATTTTGCATTATATAACCAAGTCTATATATATTTTGAAATGAACCAATCACCCATATAGAACCATCTTTTTTTAATATCCTTTTACATTCCTTTAACCATTCGAAGCAAAACTTATCATACTCATTATAACTTGAAAACTTATCCCAATCATCTTCTACACCTTGAAATTTTGTTCCATCAGTTCTATGTAGCTCACCTTCAGTTTGCATAAAGTAAGGTGGATCAGCAAATATTAAATCTATACTTTCATCTGGTATTTTCTTCAAATTTTCAATTGTATCTCCCTCAATTATTGTATTTTTTATTTCATTTATATCAAAAAAATCAATATTATTAACATTCATCTTTCTTTCCTCCACTGCACAGCATAATTATAACATTCATCAAAAGAAAATACTAGGTATCAAGCAAAAATAAATTGTAAATTTTTTCACTTAAATTTACAATACAACTAGAACAGGTGAAATAAGATGAATAATAAAGAAAGACTAATGAATATAATTAAAATATTATTAAAATTTAAAACGAACTATTGACTAGTCCGTTTTTTTGTATATATTATTTTATTCTTTCAAACACTAAAGTTGCTTGAATTCTATCTCCACCCATTAAACCTTTACTTCCACCATTGGAAGTTGTTATAGTATGGAGTCTATATCCTTTAGCTGCTTGAGTATTAATCACATTTTCCAGT
>RKAV01000047.1 GCA_014846175.1 bacterium
ACTAACTATAATAAAGAAAACTTAAAGAAAAATAAAAAATTAGTATTACTATTAAAAGATGAGAATTTTATCAATTATCTTTTGAAGAATAGTAGCAATATTTATCAGTTTGAAATAGTAGAAATAGCTGATATTTATCAGAAGAAATTAACTAATAAAAAAATAGAAATAACTTGTGATTTATATAATTTAAGATATAAAGTAATTAAAAAGAATTGTAAAATAACTATATTAAATGCTTATACAAGACAAACAGAGATATATAAATATATCAAAGATTATAACAATAAAACTATATATAAAATAGATAAAGAGAATGAAGAAAAATTAAAAGAATCCTATAAGAAAAATATTAGTGATTTTAAGTTTTGGTTAATAACTAGTTTTGTCTTCTATCTATTTATCCTTATTTTTAAAATAATGATACCATATATTGTAACAATACCATTTTATGCTTTAACAATAACATTTGTTCTTGTTTTATCATGTTATGATAGAACAGTAGATACTAATTATGGAGGTAGTAAAGAACCTCAGATATATATTAAATTAGCTATAGCATTATTTATGATTAGTTTATTATCAATTATATAGGAGGAGAAATGAAAGAGAAAATTATAGCTAGTAGTTTATTAATAGTTTTAGTAATAAGTGTATTTATATCTAAAACATGTTTAAAAAAAGATATAAAAGAAACAAAAGGAGTAGAAGTAGTACCAACTATGCAAGATGTTATTACTAGTGATAGTAGTTGGTGCCCAACTTTTCAGTTAATATTTAATGATTTAAAAAATGACTTAGTAAAACAAGATATTAAATTTAGTAAAAATAATACTTTTTTAGATAATCTTAATAAAGAAGAATTTAAGGAAAGTGATATATCAAGTGATTATTACTATAAGACTTATGGTGTTAAAAATATAGAACTTAAGAATAAGATTATTAAAGGTATAAAAGATAAGTTTAATCAGACAAGTGATATTATTGATAAGTTTGACTTTACTAGTGGTAATCCTAATGAATATTTCTTCTATAGTATGTTATATAAAGAATTTAAATATCCGAAAAAATTTAATATTTTAGGGAAAAGTAGTTTTAATAATAAGTATAATAATATAAAGTATTTTGGAATTAGAGGTAATGATGAGGAATTAGCAAAACAAATTGAAGTCCTTTATTATAAGGACGAAGATAACTTTGCTGTTAAGTTACTTACTACTAGTAATGATGAAATAATAGTAAATAAAAATCCTAAAGGTAAAACTTTTAATGAGATATATAATAATATAATTAATAATTCTAAAAACTATCAAGATAAAGAATTTATAATAGATAGTGATCACTTTAAAATGCCTTATTTAAGTCTTAATGTTTTAAAAGAATATAAAGAATTAGAAGGAGAACAGATAAAGACTAGGGATGGGAATGCTTTAGAAATAGGGACAGCTATTCAAACAATAAAGTTTACTCTTGATGATGTTGGAGGAAAGATAAAAAGTGAAGCTGGTATGGATGTTATGAAGTCATCATTAGATGAAAGGTATTTCTATGTAGATAAGACTTTTGCTATCTTTCTTAAAGAAAAGTCAAAAGATAAGCCATACTTTGCAGCAAGAGTTAATGATATAAGAAAATTTCAATAATATGACTGAAAATTAGTGGTAAAAGTGTTATTAATTTTCAGTAGAAATTAAAACTTAATAAAAAGGTGAAAATAATTTATTACTTAAAAAGTAAGTTTATAGTCCTTTTAATAAAAATTAAATAAAGAACTGACCAGGAGTTAACCTCCTGGTTTTATACTTTAATTGTACTAAAATTAAGGAGAAAATAGAAATGAAAGTATTATGATGAATATGATAACAATGTTTCTCTTATAAAAAAGAAGTTTATATGGATGAGTAAATACTATTCTTATTCCAAGGAAAAAGGAAAAATGTGAAAATACGCATCAAAAACACATTGAAAAAATGTGATTTCATATTATTATGGTAAAAAACAGGTAATATTTCATGGTAAATAATAATTATGAAAATATATAAGCTATAGACATACGAAAACCCGTATGCTCCACTATTATAAAAATGTGATAATATATATTTGAGATGGAAAAAATATTTTAGAAATGAGGGTGCTTAGATACAAAAAGAAAGAATATAGTGAGTTTAAAACCAGGTATAGTATTACAATACCAGCTAATGTTAAATACTGGTATGGAGTTAAAAATGATTCATACTTTAGGCATATAGTTATTAAAGTACCTGGTGAAAATACATCTAATGAATGGTGTGAATCAGCAAGAAGAATATGTTAAATTAAAATAGTAGGAGGTTTTATATGAAAAATGAAATAATTTTATTTGAAAATCAAAATGTTAAATTAGAAGTTAATATGAAGGATGAGACTGTGTGGCTATCTTTAGAACAATTGGCAACTTTGTTTGATAGAGATAGAACGGTAATAAAAAGACATATTAATAATATTTTTAAAGAAGAAGAGTTAGATGCAAATGAGGTATGTGCAAAATTTGCACATACCACAGCTCATGGAGCATTAGCAAGTAAAACTCAAACCAGAGAAATAGATTATTACAATCTTGATGTAATAATTAGTGTTGGTTATCGTGTTAAGTCACAAAATGGTATTATCTTTAGAAAATGGGCAAGTAAAATACTAAAAGACTATATGTTACAAGGATATGCAGTTAATCAGAAAAGATTAGAGTATCTAGAGAAAACAGTTAAACTTATAGATATTGCTAATAGAATAGATGAAAACTTAAATAATAGTGATGCCCAAGAAATTCTAAAGGTAATAGGAAACTATTCAAAGGCACTTGATCTTTTAGATGACTATGATCATAGAACATTATTAAAGCCTAAAGGAAATAATAGTAAAAAACAAATAAAATATGAAGATTGTTTGGATGTAATTAATAAATTAAGATTCAATCAAGAAAGTAGCCTCTTTGCTATTGAAAGAAATAATGGTCTAGAAGCAATAATAAATAATGTTTATCAAACATTTGATAATAAAGACGTTTATAAAAGTATCGAAGAAAAAGCCTCCAACTTCTTATATATGATTGTTAAAAACCATGTTTTTATAGATGGTAATAAAAGAATAGCAGCAACCCTATTTATCTATTTCCTAAATTACTATGATATTCTATATAAAGACGATAAACAAGTTATTGATAATAATACACTTACTGCTTTAACACTACTTATTGCAGAATCAAATCCAAAAGAAAAAGAAGTTATAATTGACCTAGTTATGAACTTTTTAAACTAGATAACATTTAAAAATAGTTTAGGAGAACAATTAAAAATGAATAAGAAAGAAAAAGCAAGAGAATTTTGTTTAGAAGTAAAGAAACTAGCGAAAGAGTATGATTTACCATTCTTTGTAGTTACAGATGGTGCATCTCTTACTAGTAATAATAATTGTAGTGCTGTTAAAAATGCAAGAGATGCACATATTAAATGGGAAAGAGAAAATGGTTATGATCCTTTTGAAGATTGGGGAAAAGAAAAATAGGCGATAATAAAAATAATTGAGATTTTTCATATAAAGCTACCTTGTAAAAAAAAGATAGCTTTTTTTCCCTTTTTGTAGTATAATAATCGGCAAAAAGAAGGGGATATTGTGGGAAACATAACTATGTTAGATATGAAGTCTAATGATATGTTATCAAAACTTAGTAAAGAAGAATTAGAAGAACTAAGAAAAGAAATAAAAACTTCTACTTTACCATATAGAGAACACTTAGGTTTTGACTTTACTGATACTTTTGGAGCGGAAATAGAATATGAAAACTTATCTCGTGATATAGTAGATAGATATATACTTAAAAATCATCGTGGATATATATCTGATAGTGATGATACCATTATAATAGGTGGAGAAATAGATTCACCTATTTTGGTGGATAAAAAAGAAGATTGGAATGAGTTACAAGAAATTTGTTACTTTCTAGCCGAAAATAATGTAGTAACAAACCAAAAAGCAGGTGGCCATATTCATATAGGAAGTCATATTCTAAAAAACAATTTAATTTATTGGCAACAATTTCTTAAAACTTATATGCTATATGAAAAAGAATTACTAGAGTTTTTTAAAGGTGAAGAAAAAGAAATGCGTTCATCAGTTGATAAGTATGCTAAACCAATTGCTAATATTTTATATAAAGACTTAGATAAGTTAAATGATACCTTTTGTTTCTCTGATTTGTATGATGAAATATTTCTAAAAGATAGAAATGTAGCAGTTAATTTTAAAAATATAAAACGTAGTGTATATAAACCATATCCTGGAAGTACTATAGAATTTAGAAGCCCTAATGGAACAAGTAAAGAAATTATCTGGCAAAACAATATAAATACAGCTGTAAAACTTTTTAAAGCACCTGTTAAAGGTATGATTGATGAAGAATATCTTGATTATCGACTTAAAGAAGAATTACCAACTGAATCATCATATACAAATGCTTTAGAACTTGTTGATGCTATATTTGATAATAATTTAGATAAAATCTACTTTTTAAAACAATATAATAAAGATTTTAATTTTACAGAAGAAAAAAGTAGAGGTTTAATTAAAAGCAAATTTTAGGAAAATTATTTTGACAAATACGAATATATATAGTATAGTATGTACAGTTACCTGTTCCAATATTAAGCAGTTCTTCCTACTACTTTTTATTAGAATGTGGTGTATTAAAAAAGAAAGGAAGTGTAAGAATGGCTTTAACAAAAGTTGAAAAACAACAAATTATAAAAGAATTCGCAAGAGATGAAAAAGATACTGGTTCAACTGAAGTACAAATCGCTATTTTAACAAAAGAAATAGAAAAGTTAACAGCTCATTTAAAAGAACATAAACATGATTATCATTCAAATCGTGGACTTTTAATGAAAGTTGGACAACGTCGTAGTCTACTTAAGTATTTAGCTAAGACTGATGTAGCAAAGTATCGTGAAGTTGTTAAAAAATTAGGACTTAGAAAGTAACACTAGATACTAGTGTTTCTTTTTCTATAGATAGAAAAGAGGTATGTATGAAAAAAGTATTTGAACTTGATTTTCATGGGAGAAAAATAGTAGTAGAGCAAGGAGAACTTGCTAAACAAGCAACTGGTTCTGTTTTAGTTCGTTATAATGATACAGTAATACTTACAGCAGTAGTAGTGGGAAAAACTGCTAACTTATTAAGTGACTTTTTTCCATTAACAGTTAATTATCAAGAAAAACTTTATTCAGTGGGAAAAATTCCAGGTGGCTTTATTAAAAGAGAAGGAAGACCAACTGATGCTGCTACACTTGCTGCTAGAATGATTGATAGACCAATGCGTCCTTTATTTAAAGAAGACTTTAAACATGAAGTACAAATTATTAATACAGTATTATCAGTAGATCAAGACTGTTCCCCAGAACTTACTGCTATGTTTGGATCAAGTCTTGCTACTATGTTAACAGGAGCACCATTTGCAGGACCAGTAGCAGGAGTAAAAATAGGATATATAAATAAAGAATTTGTGGTTAATCCTACACAAGAAGAATTAGCAGAAAGTACGCTTGACCTTACAGTAGCTGGTACAATTGATGCAATTACCATGGTGGAAGCAGGTAGTAAAGAACTAGATGAAGATACTATGCTTGATGCTTTAATGCTAGCTCATGAAGAAATTAAAAAACTATGTCAGTTCCAATTAGATATTTTAAAGAATTATGATATAAAAGAAATGGAATATGAAAGAATAGAAATTGAAGATGAGTTAAGAAGTGAAGTAGAAAGTATTTGTTCTAAAGATATAGATGAAGCTTTAAGAATTAAAGCTAAACAAGAAAGATATCAACGTTTAGATGAAATTAAAGAAACTATTCTAGATAAATATAAGGAAGAAAATAAAGATTTAGAAGATATTGATGTTTTACTTTATAAAGTAAGTAAAATAATTAGTGATATAGAATATGAACTATTTAGAAAAATAATTGTTAAAGAGAAGCTAAGAAGTGATGGTAGACGTTTTGATGAGATTAGACCACTTAGTGCTTCTATTGATTTATTACCAAGAACTCATGGTTCAGCGTTATTTACAAGAGGTGAAACACAAAGTCTATCAGTAACAACACTAGGAGCTTTAGGAGAACATCAAATCTTAGATGGTCTATCTTTAGAAGATGAAAAAAGATTTATGTTACACTATAACTTCCCACAATTTTCAGTTGGTGAAACAGGAAGATATGGAGCACCAGGAAGACGTGAGATAGGTCATGGAGCACTTGGTGAACGTGCCTTACTACAAGTTATTCCAAGTGAAGAAGAATTTCCTTATACCATAAGAGTAGTATCAGAAATATTAGAAAGTAATGGAAGTAGTTCCCAAGCCTCTATTTGTGCTGGTTGTATGAGTTTAATGGCAGCAGGAGTTCCTATTAAAGCACCAGTAGCAGGTATTGCCATGGGATTAATTACACATGATGATGATTATATAATTCTAACTGATATAGCAGGTATGGAAGACCATTTAGGAGATATGGACTTTAAAGTAGCAGGTACAGAAGAAGGTATTTGTGCTTTACAAATGGATATAAAAATTAAAGGAGTTACTAAAGATATCTTAAAACAAGCACTAGCACAAGCTAAAAAAGCTCGCCATGAGATTCTTGGCGTAATAACTTCTACCATTAAAGAACCAAGAAGTGAAGTATCTAAATATGCCCCTAAGACAGAAACATTCTATATTTCTCCTAATAAGATAAGAGATGTTATCGGTAAAGGTGGAGAAATGATTACTAAAATCATTTGTGAAGCAAGTAATGTCAATGATGTTAATAGTATTGGAGCAGTTAAAGTTGATTTAGAAGATGATGGTAGAGTAATTATTTATCATACAGATAAAGAAGTAATAGATAAAACAAAAGAAATGATTTTAAATGTTTCAAGAGAAGTAGAACCAGGAAAGATTTATTCTGTTAAAGTTTTAAAAGTAGAAGACTTTGGTTGCGTTATTGAATTATGGCCAGGTTGTGAAGGCTTTGTTCATATTTCCCAATTAGACAAAGAACGTGTCAACAAGACAGAAGATGTTGTAAGTGTAGGAGATACTATTTTAGTTAAAGCAATGGGATTAGATAAAAGAGGAAAACAAAGCTTTTCAAGAAAAGAAGCAATGAAAGAAATGAAACAGTCTAAGTAAAGGACTGTTTTTATATTAAAATTATTAAAAACTTTACAATAATGTTATTGAAGATTATACTTTACTTAGAGGAGTTAATACATGGAAAAATTAATAGTAATTTAAAAAGGAGATGTAATTATGAAGAAAGTTTTTACTGTAATAGTATCATTAATATTAACATTTATATTGGCTGAATTTTTAAGTTTATATCATTTTGGAACAGTTCCAACAACCCTAACTATAGTATATTTAGTTTCTTTATTTTGTATTTTTACATATTTAATATTTTCAGTAGATTTTATTATCAATAAAAAGAAAAATCATCAACCAATTTCACATAGAAATATCTTTAGTATGATTTTATTCTTTCTTTCCTTACTACTAGTTTTATATTTTATTTTTACTACAAATATTGATTGGTTAAATTATTATTCAAGAGGAAATTCTGCCCCCTTTTATTTAACAATAATAACAAATGCAATAAAAGTCTTAATACCATCTGTTATTTTATTTGTATCAGGTATATGTATATCAAAAAAGGTTAAGTAGTAAAATTATAAAGTTTAGCAGTATAAGTTAACATACTTTGACATATATACTTAACTGTTTAGCAGTAATTAATTGCCAGTACTTTTTAGTTAATATATAATGTAAATAGAAAGAGGTAATTAAATTGGAAGAAAAGAAAAGTAAGAATGTAGGTTTAATCATTATTATAATTATCTTGTTACTAGTGTGTATAGGAATGATAGGTTTTATCTTTATCAATAAAGATAAATTAACAGCACAAAAAAATACTACAACAATAACAAATGAAAATAAGAATGTAGAAGATAAAGTAACAAAATGTGATAAGATTAATTATGATCTTGATACAAATCAATATAGCTTATCAGCTAATGCTGTAGGAATTAGTGTAGTAGTAGATAATACAAGAAAGAAAGCACGAATTTCTACTAATGCTGCTACTATTTCTAATTCATTTGGTTTAAGTTGGGTTACAGCAGTAGATCCTAATGTTTATGAACTAATTGATATAAAAACTTTTGATAAAAAAATAACACAAGTTTTAATTGATGGTTCAGGACAAGATGCTACTAATGCTACAATATTATATCTAATGGAAGATGGTACAATTGAATATGTTCCTATTTTAAAAGATATAAATACCAATTGGGGTCAAACTGATAATACTAAGAAATTTAATTCTTATGGTAAACTTAATGGAATATCAGATATTATTAGTTTAGTACCTGCAGAAGCACAAGGCTATCATACAGATTTGGCAAGAAAAGTTGATGGAACTGTAATTGATTTAGCTGATACACTTAAAGCAACAGGAAATTTTAACTAATAAAAGGGAATTGGTTTCAATTCTTTTTTGTTATATATAAAAGTATTATTAAGTAAAAAATGTGTCAACAATTAGAGGATAATTAACTATTTTAGGTAAAACAGTAAAAAAATTCTAGAAAATAAGTTAAGTAAAGTTACTTTTTTTCTTTTCAAAAGTACTAGTATAAATTAAAAAAAATTGTTATACTTTAAATAGATTAAAAAGATAGGTGATTTAGAAGTGGCAGAATTCAAATATAGAAAAAAAAGAAAAGATTTTAAAGAACAATTAAAAACAAATAATGATTATAGG
>RKAV01000038.1 GCA_014846175.1 bacterium
ATTCGCCAGCAAATAAAGAGGATAAAACAATCCCGAGAAACAAAGCCATCACAACTCCCAGATCCGCAACCATACTACCAAGAAGCGTTGACCAGCCTTACTACCACTATTAATAAAACTCTCCTTTAATATACCTTTACTAAATAAACAGTTAGAAGTAGTACTAGAACGATATAAAGTAGAATTACTAGAAGTTATTTCAATACATAGATATTCTTGGTAAGATATTTCATCTAAGGTATTATAAATGTTTTCACTCTTATAACCAGTTAATAACTTATTAGCAATTCTTTTTATATCCTTAGTCTTACTATATTCATAATACTTATTAATAAAAATAACTTGAAATAACCAAAGAAAAGAAATAATAACTAAAGAAAATATTATTAAATAATGCCATATCTTTCTTTTTAAACTATTTTTCATCATTAAAACGATAACCTATTCCTCTAACAGTTTCAATTAAATCACGATACTCTCCTAAGTGATTTCTAAGCATTTTAATATGTGTATCTATTGTTCTATCATCACCATAAAAGTCATAACCCCAAATATACTTTAATAAACTTTCCCTTTTAATAGCTATTTTTTTATTCTTAATAAAATACTCTAATAGTTCAAATTCCTTAGGAGTTAAATCAATTTCTTTATCATTGATAGTAATACTGTGTTCTAAAAAATTTATAAATAAATCCTTATAACAGTAATTATCCATTTTAGTAGATACCCTGTTTAGTATAGCTTTACATCTTGCTACTAATTCTTTAGGAGAAAAAGGTTTACAAAGATAATCATCTATTCCTTTATCAAAACCAGTTAATTTATCTACTTCTTCCCCTCTAGCAGATAATATAATAGTAGGTATCTTATTATCTAGCTTAGAAAGAAGAGTAAAGCCATCCATATCAGGCATCATTATATCTAGTACCATTAAGTCATATTTATTTTTTGAAAGCATATTAAAAGCATCATTACCATCTTCTGCTTGATCAGTTTGATAACCTTCATTATTTAGATAAGTTACTATCACATCCCTTATATATTCTTCATCATCTACAACTAATATTTTAATCACTAAAGTCACCTCACACATAGTATACTTTATTTTTGTGAAAATGTGGTGAAAAATGTTAAATATTTCTTTACTTGGTAGTAATTATAAAAAGTAGTAAATATAACATGAATACTAGTAGAAATAATATAACCATATAAACCAATTTTTAATAAAGAGAAAAGAAAGAGAGTAATTGTTCTAATAATAGTACCTATAATAGTTGCTTTTAAATTATCTTTACTTCTACCCATAGCATCAAGAGAAAATGCTAAGGGTGATTGTATATACTGAAATAAACAAATAGGTGCAAGAACTTGTAAATAAGTACTACCTTGATTAGTATGATACATAATATTTAAAAATAATTTAGGTAATATAATAAATAAAATAGTAGCAGGAATACCTATTAGTAAAGAAAAAAATATAGCTTGTTTAATCTTTTTCTTAGTATAGGTAATTCTTTTATCACTAATTGCTTTGGCGATAACAGGAAGTAATGCCTGGGAAATAGCAAGAGTAAAAAAAGAAGGTAAAAGAACAAGAGGCATTACATATCCTTGAAGTATTCCATACTGATTAATAATAAAACTAGAAGTATAACCTATATGTTTTAAAGTAGTAGTTAAAATAATAGGTTCTAAGAAATAACCAATACTACCAATTAATCTTGAAAGAGTAGTAGGAATACTAATATCTAAAGCATCCTTAATATAACCTTTTCTAATATAAAAATCTTTTTTCTTATAAACAATATTTTTAGGTAGAAAGAAGAATAATACAAGAATAGATGTTAGTTCACTAATAACATTAGAAAGTATTATCATAGTAACTGTTATTTCTATTCCTTTAGGAAGAAATAAAGGAATTAATAAAAACATTAAGAAAAGTCTTACAATATCTTCTAAGCAATTAGAAAAAACATGAGGAAACATTTGTTGTTTGCCAAAGAAATAACTTCTTACAATAGAAGAGGTAGATGTTAAAGGTATTACTACCGCCATAGCAAGGATTGGTAAGTATGATCTTTTTTCTTGTAATAAATTATTAGCAAGAAAAGGAGCAAATATAATTAAAAAAATAATTAAGATAATATTAATAAAGAAAGAAGTAGCTATTAAAGATACCATAAGACTTTTATTATTTCTTTTATCTTCTGCTACCATTTTTGATAAAGCAATAGGTAGACCAAATTGACCTAAACCAATAAATAAAGAAAACGTAGGTAAAACAAGCATATATAAACCAATGCCCTCACTTCCCATCAGTCTACTCATAACTATTTTAATCAGCATACCTAATATTTTAGTTAAAAAACCACCAATCATTAAGATGATAGTAGATTTAATAAATGTTTCTTTTTTCATTAGATCTCCCCTTGTAAATAAAATGTAAAAAATAATTAAAAATAATAAAATTCTTTCCTCTTACCAATATATATGTTATAGTTAATATAGAAGTGTAAGAGGTGAGCGTTGTGCAAGAGATAATTGATTTTTTAGCTAGGAAGGAAGTATTTATAATATTTATTGTTTTATTACTAGCTATTTCCTTATATATAATTCTATGGATTATATCTTTTATAAAGAAGAAAGAGGAACAAAAAAAGTTAAAAACAAACACTCAAGAATTGACAAAATTAGCAGAAAAAGTAAAAATACTAGAAAAAGAACAACAAGAATCATCAGCACCAGTTTTTAAAATTAAACAAGAAAAGGTAACGGTGGAAGTTCCTAAGAAGAAAGTAATTCCTCCTAAAGTGGTAGTAAAGGAAACATTTACATCACCTTTAGGTATAGAACCAGTTGTTACTGAAGTAATTAAACCTAAAAACGATGAGACAGTATCAGAAATAGAGATACTAGATACAAAACCTAGTACTATTACTTATAAAGATGAAGTTTATACTAAAGAAGAAGCACAAGAAGAATTAAAGAAAATAGAAGAACAATTAATTAGTCAAGATAAAGAAGAAAAACAAGAAAATATTAAATTAACTAACTTTGAAGAGGATCAAGAGCAAAATGCTATTATTAGCTTAGAAGAGTTATTAGAAAGAGGAAAAACTATTACTCAAGATGAGATAGTAAAGCATGAAGATGATGGTGATGAACCTATTACTTTACAAGAGTTAGAAGCTAAGTGGAGAAAAGATCAAGAAGTAATAGCACTTAAAAATGAAGAGGATGAAGATATAGAAATATTATCACTTGATGAAGAAAAACCATTTAGTTATGAAGATATTAAAGTAGAAGAAACTAAGGAAAAAGTACCAACAATGGAAGAGTTATTTTCTAAGAGTAAGGTACCTTATAAACCAACTCCTGTTATAAGTCCTATTTTTGGTATAGAAGAAGATAAGTTAAGTACTAATAATTCATTATCACTAGAAAATACTGCTAATTATGATAAATTAGATGCAGAGATTAGAAAGACTAATGAGTTTTTATCAAGACTTAAAGAGTTACAAAAGAAATTAGATTAATAGTATGTACTAGGATATTATTTTATCCTAGTATTTAATTAATAATAGAAGGTTAGGAATATGAAGAAGAAAAAGACTTTAATATTATTGGTGATAGTAGTTTTTTTATTGATAAGTTTTATTGCTTTTACTTGTATAATTAATAAAAAATCACAAGATAAGAAGCAAGAACTTACTACTTTAAATGTTACAAAAGGATTAAATGTAAAATATAAAGCTAGTTCTAATACTATTAATGTGGATGATACTTTAGAGTTTACAGTAGAAGGAAAAGTTAGCAAAGGGCAAGCCATTGATTGGGAGATAGCATTAGAAGGTAATGGTGTTGCTAAGAAGGTAAATATTTCTTTAACTAAGTTAGATAAAGATGGTGTTTTTACTGAGGTAAGTAACTTATCTTCTTATCAAATGGACAATTATAAAAGTATTTACACAGGAAAACCAAGTGATATGATGAGCTTGTTTGAAGAAGAAGCAACGCAAAGTTTTACTACTAAGTATAGATTAAAAATTAAATCTAATAAAGTTCATACTGCTGATGAAAAGTCAGCTAAATTTAAAGTTAATATTTATGGTATGGTAGTTGATAATAAAGGTGATATAGCAACATCACTTCTAGTTAATAAAGCTAATAGTGAAGATTTTGATTATAATAGTGCAACAGATGAACAAAAAAATCAAATGTGGACATTTTATCATGGTGCAACTGAGCAGTTAGGAGCAACCACCGACTATCGTTATATTGGTAAAGATCCTAATAATTATGTTGTTTTTAATAATGAATTATGGCGAATTATTGGAGTATTTGATACAGATGATGGAACAGGTAAAATAAATAAACGCTTGAAAATCATTAATTTTAGTACTAAAGGATTTGATAAGAACAAAGTTAGTCCTCTTCGATTTAACGACTTTGGTTTATTCTTTTCCGACTATGGTAAAAATAATTGGTCAGATTCTCATCTTAATTATTTATTAAATGATGGTCATACTGATGAGGCAATTGGAGGAAGTTTATACTGGAATAGTGAAAGCGGTAAATGTTACTGTGGTAATACCAAAACAAATCCTTGCGACTTTACAAAGATTGGTTTGAATAATATTGCTAAGACTAAGATAGATAATGTTAAGTGGTACTTAGGAGGAAGTAGTACTTATAATGATGTAAGTGCAGAAATGTTTTATCAAAGAGAAAGAGGAATAACAGTCTATAATAGCGCAACAAGGGATACAAGTTGGGTTGGAAAAGTAGCATTAGTTTATCCATCTGATTATGGCTATGCAACTAGTGGTAGTAATAAAACTAGTAGAAAAGATTGCTTAGTAAATGCTTTATATAATTGGTCTAAGGCAAATTTACGTGATTGTGATGATAATGATTGGATTAGTAATTTTGGTTCAACTATCACTCCATCGGCAAAGACATGGCATGAAATGTTTCAAATATCTTATGGCAGTGTTGGTATAAGTTCTACTCTTGATAAATTTTCTAGGATTTATAGATTTCCTAGTGATGTTACTCCTAATGTTTATTTAAAACCAGATGTTAAAATAATATCAGGAGTAGGTGCTATAGATAATCCATACATTTTAAAGTGAGAGGTAATATATGAAAAAGAAAATAATTTTAATAATTGTGATACTAAGTTTTCTAGTGCTTGGTGTTGTTACTTATAATTTATATATTTATAAACTATCAACAGCTACTAAGGTTTCTTCTTTAAATAAACAAATAAAGAAGTTAAAGAATAATATAGACAAGTTAGAAAAGAATAATAGGTGTGATAATAACTGTGATAATAATTGCGATTCTTTAAAAAATATTATCAGTGATTTGGAAAAGAACGTTAGTGATAATGAGAAGTGCAATACTTGTAATGTTACAGTAAATAATGATAAAGGTCAATTAATTACTGAAGAACTTCCTGGTATGGATGTATTATATGTAACTGATGCTATTAAAAATGGTAATTACTATACCTTAAAAGGGGTTATCTATACTGCTTATATATTAACTGATCAGGAAGTAAGGGATATGGCGAAAAATGGTACTTATACTATTAATGGTACTACTTATACTGCTAAATATAAAAAAGGTACACGTAGTTATGATTTATATATGGAAAATGATACAAGTCCTACTCGTGAAATTATTCCGATGGGGGATTACTATTGCTTAACAAATGGGGGAGCAGAAATAGGTAACGCTTGGAAAAAGACTAATATACACAAGGAAATTGTTATTTCTGCTAACACTCCTATTGATATTGGTTATGATAAGGCTGATCACTATAAAATAGCTGATGATGTTTTTAAGAATTATAAATCACTTACTACTGTACCTGATGCTACTAATCCACCTTTTTACTATGCTTTTAAATTTGAGTTTAAAAATGGCAAATGTGTAAAACTATATAATGAGATTACTGGTTTAACTCTTGATAATGGTTATCCATATTAAATTTAGAAGTTAATAAGACTTCTTTTCCTGTAAATAGAATGTAAATAATAACAATTAAAAATAGAAATTATTTATAGTTAATATAGATTTGGAGAAGTATTATAATGAAACCTTATTAATTAGAACTTGAATAAGTTCTTTTTTTAGTTTATACTTTTTAAAGGGAGGGAAAACTATGAAGAATTTAACTATCTTACCAGCTGATCAATATATTGTTATTAATAAAACGGTTCTCCATAGTGAAGACCGTAAACTTTTAACTATGCTTTATCAACCAATTATCGGTTATACAGCAGTTAGTTTGTATTTTGCTTTGATAGATGATCTTGATTCCTTAAATCAGATGAGTGATGATTTAAATCATCATCATTTAATGGCAACTATGCAGTTAAAATTGGATGAGATTATGATTGCAAGAGAAAAATTAGAAGCAGTTGGTCTTATTAAGACTTATATTAAAAAAGGAAATGTTAATCACTATGTCTATTTATTATATTCTCCTATTTCAGCTAGTGAATTTTTCCATCATCCAATCCTAAATATTGTTTTATATAATAATATTGGTAAGAAAGAATATGCTAAAAGACAAGAGATATTTCAAGTACCAAAGATTAATTTAAAGGATTATGAAGATGTTAGTTTATCCTTTGACGAAGTGTTTGAAAGTAGTAATCTAAAGCCATTTGAAGTTTTAGATATTATTGGAGAAAGGAAAGAAGCAAAGATAAAGTCTAAGATGGCGATTGACTTTAACCTATTAATAAGTTCTATTCCTAGTTCTATTTTATCTAGTAGATGTTTTAGTGAAGATGTAAAAGAATTAATTAATTCTCTTGCTCTTGTTTATAATTTTGATACTACTAATATGGCAGGACTTGTACAGTCATCTATAAATGAAAAAGGACTAGTTGATAGAACTTTATTAAGAAAGAGTTGTAGGAATTATTATCAGTTTGATCATGCAGGTAGTTTACCAACCTTAATTTATCAAAAACAACCAGAGTTTTTAAAACAACCAGAAGGTGATAAATCAAAGTGGGCAAAGATGGCTTATACTTTTGAAAATACATCACCTTATGATTATTTAAAGAGTAAACAAAAAGGCGTTGAACCTACTAAGCGTGATTTAAAACTTATTGAAGATTTAATGGTTGAATTAAAATTATCTTCTGGTGTAGTTAATGTTTTAATATCCTATGCTTTGAAATTAAATAATCAAAAATTAAATAGAAGTTATTTAGAAACTATAGCAGCTCAGTGGAAAAGACTTAATATTGAAACGGTAGAAGAAGCGATGCGACTCACAGAAAAAGAATACAAAAAGATGAAAAAAATAGCAATGTCTACTAATAAGAGTAAAAAAGAAGAAGGTAGTAAACAAAAAGAGATACTTCCTGATTGGTTTAATGAAGATTTAAAAACTAACACAATGGATAGTAAAGAAAAAGAAGAGATGGATACATTATTATCATCATTTTAGAAAGAGGGAATAAGAATGAAAGAAGATTTATCATTTTATTATAGTGCTATGAAAGGTGGCAAAACAACTAGAATATTTCAAAAAATACATGATTTAGAAGAAAATGGACAAACGGTATTATTAATTAAACCTAAGATTGATACTAAAGGTAATGATTGCATTATTAATAGAAAAGGGGAACAAAGAAAGATAGATATATTACTTGATACAAATGATAAACTATTAACAACTAAAAATATTGAAAGTATCTTATTTTGCAATCATATAATTGTTGATGAAGTGCAATTCTTAACTAAAGAGCAAATAGAAGAATTATGGATGATTAATAAAAAAGCTGATATTAAAGTTTCTTGTTATGGCTTAAAAACTAATTTTAAAGGAGAATTATTTGAAGGAAGTGCAAGATTAATGGCACTTGCTGATAATATTGTAGAGTTAGAAACTAATTCTTTATGTACATGTGGAGAAAAAGCCAAATTTAATGCTAGAAAAGTGGCTGGAGAATTTACTTTTTCAGGCGAAGAAGTGGAAATAGATGGAGCTAATAAACAAATAGAATATGTTCCTTTATGTGGAGCTTGTTATTATAAAAAAGTCTATACTAAAAGAAAAAAATAAAATAAGTAATTCATTTTAACAAAAATATGTTAAAATGAATGTAGATGTCCTCGTAGCTCAGTAGGATAGAGCGATTGCCTCCTAAGAGTGTGTTCATTCTTAGAGAGTAAAAAAAGGACAGATAAAAATATTAATAATTCCCTTTATTTAAAGGGAAATCAATGTCTCCATAGCTCAGATGGATAGAGCACAGACCTCCTAAGTCTGGTTTTGGCCGAGTTCGAGTCTCGGTGGGGACACCAGAATGCTTATAAAGTCTTGAAATCCTTGGGTTTCGAGGCTTTTTTCGTTTACTCGAAAAGTGATACTGAGTGATATGACATAATATATGTGTCGGCACTTTTTACGGCACCTCTTTTGATAACATCAACTATCTCCAATATGGCATAAAATATATCAAAAAGTAGCTGCTTAATTTTTAGTAGGACTTTCTATCACTAGAATTTACAATAAATCTAATATTTAATATAAAATTTTATATCTAATTTTCGATTATCCGCATAAACACTATACTTTCAAGTATTTTGAAGTATAGAAAAAACTCATTTTACCACGAATTTACCACGA
>RKAV01000011.1 GCA_014846175.1 bacterium
ACTTCGATTATTATATAAGTATTCTATTTTATCAGCTAAATCTAAAGCATTATCTTGTTCAAATAATAACCCATTTTTATTATTATCAATTAGTTCAACTGTTCCCCCAGAATTAGTTCCTATAACTGCTAATCCACTCATCATAGCTTCTACTGTTACGCGACCAAAAGCTTCTTTTTTTGAAGAAATAATTTCAATATCAACTTTTTTTCTTAATTCTTTTAAGTTATTAACTTGTCCAAGACATTTTAACCATTTCTTATCACTATCAATTCCAAGGTCTTCTATTCTTCCTCTTCCTGCTAATAACAATTCTATATTATACCCCTTATTAATCAACTTATCAATTGCTTTTACAGTTATATCTTGTCCTTTACTTTTTAAAATCATACCAGCTTGTAAACAAATTAATTTCTTTTTCTTATCTAAGTTATAGTTTGTTCTTTGATATATATTTTCCCTACCAACACCATTATATATTAAAAATAGTTTTAGGGAGGAAACTTTTCCTTTAAACTTTTCCCTTACTGCTTTTGATATACATATTAAATAATTATCATCAGCTATTTTTTTATAGTATTCATCATAACTACATAAAGGATACATATTAAAGTCATCTTCTCCAAATTCCCTAATATGCCAAATGTGAGGAATATTCATAATTTTACTAAGTCTATATCCAAAATCAACAACAGATGTATTTGAATGAATTATATCTATATTTTTATCTTTTAATATTGAAGCTAGTTTTAAAGCTAATTGTTGATTTAGTGTATCATATTTATTTTCCCAGTTTTTTTGTTTTATTTCAAAATCAGCGTCTTTTACTTCTACCCATCTATAAAATGGTACAAAATACATTTCAATATTTCTACTTTTAATAGCATCTACAAACGGACCAGTTTCAAAAGGTGATACGATAATAAAATTACATTTATCTTTTAAAGTATCTATTAAATTCAACATTGAATAACTTGCTCCGTTTATTATTTGTTCATGTCCTATCATCAATATATTCATAGTAAATCCTCCTTTATTTATTATAACCGTCCCAAGTAATCATAAAACTTATTTTTTTTAGCTATAATATTTTTTTTATTACAAATAAATTTAGTAATATTATGTCTTATTAGTTCTATTAATGAACAAACTATAAATATCAGTAAAGTACATATTAAAATATATATTAATGAGGATGAGGTAAGCATTTTATTAGAATTAATTTTAATAGCTTTATAAATTATATTACGAATATAAGTATTGTCATGTATTAAGTAAACGCCAAGAGTTACAGATGCTAAAATATTAATTTTCTTATTTTTGATTTTTAAAGTTTCAAAGTATAAAAAGTAAGAAATTGATTGAATAATAACTAAAGGTGTTGAATAATTAAACTGACTTCTTCTAATACATGAAGCTATTTCTTTAACTAATTCATTAGAATAGGTATCAAGTTGATTAGCAAAAAGCATGATAATAAAGTTAAGAGTAAAGCAAACTATAAATAGAGTTAAAAATATTAATTGTCTTTTTTCTCTAGTAAATCTTCTAAAATAATAATTTTCTTTAATAGGATATTTCTTTAAATAAGCACCTATTAGATATAAAAAACAAAATTGAATAATTGTATAGCCACTATTATCAATGGTTCTAGCACTTGTAATATATGGTACTATAGAAAATAATACAAAAGATAATAATAAGAGTTTCTTATGTTCTTTATTAGTTAAAGATGATATTAATTTATTTAAATAAGGACTTAATAAGTATAGTGTTAAATAACAATTTATAAACCAATAGTCAGCTACATCTAATGGTAATAATTCATTAATAAAATCTACTTTTGATATAGATATTAGGTTAAAAAGAGATAATATAATTATTATTACTACCCGGTAAAACCATTGAAGGCAAAATAGATTCAAAAATTTCTTTAAAGAAAATTGATGTTCGGACTGAAAATATCCACAAGCTAAAATAAATGAATTAACATGTACTAGAAATATACACATTAATAAATAACATAATAAATTAGTAACTCCTGTAGTATGTTCTAAAACCTTTCCATGCACAAGTACATGCCAAAAGACTATCATGAACATAGAAATTACTCGCATTAATTCAAAGTTTGATTCTCTTTCTTTTATCTTCATCATGTATCCTTACCCCCACCTGATGTTTCATATCTTATATAGAGAGTATAACATGATATAGTAAGAGTGTCAAAAATGAATTGGAAAAATGTTTCAAATACAAAAAAGAAAACAAGTAACTTTATCTTGTTTTTCCTTTTGCTTCATTAATCATTTGATAATTATATAGATTTTCTAGTTGTCTATCATTAATATAAATGACTTTTCCCCCAGCTGGTTCAATTTTTATATCACCAAATACAATCCAGATAGCATCCATTGGTGTACTTGGCACAGTAGCTTTACCATCAGTAAAAATTATTTTATTTTCTACTCTTCTTGTAAAGGCATTTACTGCTACATTAAAATTTGTATCTCCACCACCATAGAATGGTAAATCATCAATATCAGATACATTTTTTATTTCTGTAAAACCATAAAACCTTGTATCAAAACATCCGACTTTGACTTTTGATGTTTGTAATATATTTTTACATTCTCTTAAAAAGTTTCTAAGTAACGTTTCATTTATTGAACCACTTGTATCTAAAACAATTTCTGTCTCTGGTCTTGGTATTTCTTCTAAATATGCTGTTACTACGCCATCTTCTATTCCGGCATTTTGATATGACCAATCAACATCATATTTAACTGCTTCTTTTAACAATCTTCTCCAATCAATAATAGGGGCAGATGTACCAATATCAGTGATATTTCTTCTTTCACTATTTGTTTTATCTCCATAAGCATGCGATTGACTAACTAATGCTTTTCTTAATTCTTCTAGTTGTTTTTTTCTTTCTATTTTATTTTGTTTAAATGTTTCTTTTTCACCTAATCCTGTTAATTTTTTAATTTCTTCATCATTGTTACTAGATTGTTGTTCTTCTTGGTGTTTCTTTTCTACTTCTTTTTTCCACATAGCATGAGTGTCATTTCCAATATCTTGTTCTTGTGAACTTTCACCGTCAGAACTACTTTGTTTTTTATTTTGATTATTAGTTTGTTCATTCTGTTGTTGCTTCTTTTTATCTAATAGTTTTTTATACAATTCCTCTGCATCATAATTGATTGCCTCTGGTATATCAACAACACCATCAATAAGTGGTAAGCCATCTTGTTTTAAGGAAGCATTTATAACTGCATCTGTTGCTATGTTCCATAGATTTTGATCTTTTCCTTCACTTCTATATATATGATTAAATGCTATATGACTTATTTCATGGGCAAAGATAAATATTTGTTGTTCATTTGTAATAGTTTCAATAAATTTAGGGTTATAATAAATATTTTTACCATCTGTCGCTGCTGTACTTATTGATGGTTCAGAAATAAAATTAGAATTAGCAACTATACTTCCAAAGAAAGGATATTTCACTAATAATTTACTTTTAATTTTTTCTACATTCATAACTTATCTTTTAAATTTGTGCTAATAAAGAATATACTTCTTCACTAATTTTTTTATTATTTAAATTTGAACAGGTAACAATAATCAAACAATTTTTAGGTAATGTAAAAGTACTAATTTTATTATATTTAAGTATCTCAATAAATTTATTTTGTTCTTCTATAGAAATATCATTTATATTCTCTATAACTAGAATAACATAGTCTAATTTACTCTTTTCTAATAATTCTTTGTACCATGTTGGAGGACAAAATTCTATATCCTCGTAATGTCCATTTAATTCTGATTTATCTATATTTGATTTTAAAACAACTGAATTACTAAATAAATCAGAGGGAATATTTTCAATTAATAATGGTGCAACACCAGTTTTAATATAATTTTCTAATAAATTTAATCTTTCTTTATTCATCTTCTTACCCCTCCTTGCGATAATTTATCAGCCATTTGTGCTTCAGCAACTTTGTTTAATCTTTTCTCATCACCATGTATCCACATAGATTCAAATGCTGCTCTTGGTTCTTTCCCTACCCGTTTCATAAAATTTCTTACTACTTCAAAATGTTCTTCACTGACAGAGGATAATCCAACTGCAGTGGCGAATTTTTGTGATACATCCATTTCTAAATCTATATCTGTGTAATTATGATTAATTACATCTTCAACAGTTATTACCTGTTGTCTTGTAAATGCAACAAAGTCTCTTGTTAAATCTTCTCCTATTAATGCTCTTAACATTTCTGGTTGTTTAGTTTTATAAAGTATTTTTGAAGCCATTTCCCATTTTCTTGGGTCAGCATTGGGTTTATCTCCCGTATAAGGTGTTCTTAAAACATCGTCTCCACTATATGATTTATATGCTATATAAGCATATATAGAAGGATGAATTTTTGCTTCTTCTACTTCTTCTTTATAATCTAATCTTTCATATTTTTCTTTAGGAGTAGCCGCCCACTTCAACCAACTATCTACTGTAGTGTTAATATATACATGAGCAAATCGATTAAATAATGGTTCTGCCATTTGGTTTGCTGCTAGCGAGTCATTCAAATCATTTCCTGCTGCAACGATTCTAGCATTAGGTGGTAATTTCCATATTCCATTTACTTCACCATCTAATACTATATTGAAAGCCATCCCTTGTATTGAAGGAAGAGCATTAGTAAGTTCATCAAAGAAGATAATGTGAATTTTATCAGGCTCTTCTTCACATTTTTCCATCACTTTTTTATACCATGTTGGTGGTATATCAATCATTTCTCCCGTTGTTGCATTATATACGCTTTTTCCATTTAAACTATCTGGAGTTGCATTTCTCATATATATTATTTCACAATCTGGATCTAATTGTTTTACTCTTGCTGATTTACCTTCACTTGATCTACCATGTAAGAAGACTGAAACATTACTTTCTACTGCTCCTCTTATTATATCTTCTTCTGATACTCCATCAAAATTAAATTCATAAGGATTTTGTTTTCTTATCAGCTCTTTTCCTTCTATACCTTGATTTTGTTCTACTGATGTAGTTTGTGAATAAACTCTGTCAGTTACTATTTCTTTTGAAAAATAATTATCCATAAACTGTTTTATATCAGTTTCAGAAAAATTACCATTATAATTTTTATTATTTTTAAATTGTACTCCAGAAAAAAGTATTTTCTTTGAAAGTGCTATATTTGTTTTTTCATCTACTAACCAAGTTATTGGTTCAACACGAACCCAATATGCTTTACCTTTTTTTATCGTTCTACCATCTGACAAAACATCTATATTATAATTTGAATCTACAACAAAACGAATATATTTACTTCCATTATATTCATATTCCGTATGAGTTCTAGCACTAAAACTGTTCTTAATAGCTTCATTACTAATGGAATCTGTAGCATACTTTTTACCTGTTGTTCTTAAATTTCCATTATTATATACTTTTTCTAATTCATAAGAATAATTCTCATCGACAATCGTTTGAGGATATTCTCCATATTCGATTTCTTTAATTCCTTTGTTTGTTATCACTATATTTGAACATTTTGATTGAATTAAAGAATAAGGTAAAGCTGGTCTTGCACCGACTTTACGTGTAGTGGCATATTCCCAATCATTAATACCTCTGGCACCTACAATACAGACAGTTCCACATCTATTAGGTGATTTTGTCCACCACATACTAGTTCTATCTTTTTTAGTACATCCTTCACTAGTATAATAATCTTCTGTTATGTAACCACCTAATAAAATAGAAAAATCAGTGGTAGCACATTTAGTTCCATATTTTTTTATTATATCTAATTGAGTGTCTAGAAATATCTGTTCCTTAGTTAAAAAGGTAAAGTTACTCATAATAATCACCACCATCGTGCATAGTATAACATATTTCTATCATTTTTAATAGAATTTATATTTTCTTAGCTAAATAACATATAAAAAGATGGTCTTTAATTAACCATCTATATCTACTTTTTATTAATTTCTTCTAAATTTTCAGCAACTATAAATCTTGGACGAGCTTTTGTTTCGTTATACATTTTTCCAACATACTCACCTATAATTCCTAGTGATATCATCTGTAATCCACCAATAAACCAAATAGAAATATTTAGGAAAGTCCAACCATCTATTGTGTTACCTGATATTTTTCTAATTAGAGAATAAATCATAATGATTATACTAATAAATAAAATAATAAATCCTAAGCCACAAATTAATCTTAATGGTTTTACGGAAAAAGATGTAATACCATCCCAAGCAAAGTTTAGCATTTTCTTTAAAGGATATTTTGATTCACCAGCAAATCTTTCTGCTCTTTCATAGTACACTTTATCTGATTTATAACCAATTAATGGAAAGATACCTCTTAGGAAAAGATTAACTTCTTTATAATCTTGAAAGTTATTTAAAACTTTTTTAGAAGTTAAACGATAATCTGCATGATTATATACAACATCAACACCCATCATTTGCATAAATTTATAGAATCCTTCTGCTGTTACTCTTTTAAAGAATGTATCTGTTTTTCTAGCTGATCTAACTCCATAAACAATATCACAACCATCATAATATTTTTCTAACATTCCATCTACAGCATTAATATCATCTTGTAAATCTGCATCCATTGATATTACAACATCAGCATAGTCTTTAGCAGTAAGCAATCCTGCTACTAAAGCATTTTGATGTCCTCTATTTCTTGATAGAGATATTCCTGTAAACATAGAATCATTATTATGTATTTGTTTAATCAATTCCCATGTCTTATCTTTAGAACCATCATTTACATACATAACCTTACTTTTGGCACTGATAATTTTTTTCTTGATTAATCCATTCAATTTTTCTTTTAATCTTTTTGTAGTTTCTAGTAACACCTCTTCTTCATTATAACAAGGTATTACCATATAAAGTACATCACATTTTTTCATATTCTACTCCTACTCTACTTTTTTTCTTTCTAAAGTTATTGTATCATTAAAAATGATATTGTCAATCATTGTTTAATTTTATTACCAGTAAAATATACTTAAATCAACATTACCGGAAATACCTGGTAAAGAACCTTTGCTAGTATATTGCCATCCTCTATAAGTACCTTTGTAACCGCAATATGTTGCAAAGTGAGCAATCCAACCTATTTGTGCTCTTCCATAATCACTTAATCTTGTTTCAGCATAGTTTTTATTAGTATAAATACTCATTCCTATTCCATTATTATTAAGAGTAGTTTTATAAGTTTTAATAATTGCATCATAGTCAGCAATAGAAATATAGGTTGAAGAATTATTACCTTCTTTCCATGTTTCAATATCATAGAATACATCCATAAATGGTTTTAAATTATTATTGGTATACCATTTTATTAAATTGTTAGCTTCTAATTGTGCTTCATGGGCATTTTCGGCAATAGAAAAATGATATATAGAATATGGTATCTTTAATCTATTAACCTCAGTAAGATTATATAGAAACTTAGAATCCATACCCAAGCTATAACCAACTCTTAGGATAACACCATCTATTTCTCCCGAAGACCATAATGCATCCCAATCAATATATCCTTGATGTTTAGATATATCAGCAATAACTTTAATGTTCTCATGTTCCAATTCACCAGTAGCAGAAAATTCATATCTTACCCCTGCTATTTTAGCTATATATTTAGCTCTAGAACCATCAGAGTAAAAATAATATTTTTTACCATTAATTGTTTGCCAGCCATCTTTAAGGGAACCATCATTAGCAAAAGTATACCAATTACCATCTATAAACTGATTACCAGTTACTACAACTCCATCACTAGTAGAATAATAATTTTTTTTAGCAAGAGTTATACTCCAGCCTTTTTTTAAGTGACCTGATAGCTCTCCAAAATGATATCTTTTCCCATCAATAATATATATACCTTTATACATTCCTTTTTCAAAGCTAAAATAATAGGTATTTCCATCTATCTCTTTAAATCCTTCTTGAACTATACCATTTTCATCGGAATAATATTCTCTTTTATCTAATGTTATACTCCAGCCTTTTTTTAAATGACCTGATAGTTCTCCAAAGTGATATTTATTACCATCAATTATATATAGACCTTTATACATTCCTTTTTCAAAGGTAAAATAATAGGTTTCACCATCAATCTCTTGAAATTTTTCTTTAATTACTCCATCTTCACCAGAATAGTAATCTCTTCCATCTTCTGTAGTATTCCATCCAATTTTAAGTATTCCATCTTCTTCATCAAAGTAATATTTTTTATCAGTAATAATGCATAATCCTTTATACATTCCCTTTTCAAAAGTAAAGTAGTAAGTATTACCATCTATCTCTTTAAAACCTTCTTGAACTATACCATTTTCATCGGAATAATATTCTCTTTTATCTAAGGTTATACTCCAACCCTTTTTTAAGTGGCCTGATAGTTCTCCAAAGTGATATTTATTA
>RKAV01000036.1 GCA_014846175.1 bacterium
CGTTTGCAGTACCTAAATCTATTCCAATATCTTTTGCTAACATCCTATCACGTCCTTTTACTGTTAATATTTTAACAAAATTTCTTTTACTTGTAAATTAATTTCCTATCAAAATTAGTTTTTCCTATTACTTTAAATATATACACTCTTAATTAAGTTTATCACTAAATTCAATAAAAAAGATGATTATATTTTCATCACCTTCTATTCCGTCTTTTTTGTTTCAGTATTATTAGCATCGTTAACAGTAGTTTCTGCCTTGATTTCCTTATCAAAGTAATCTTCTGGATTAACAACCTGACTGTTTAAATAAAGCTCAAAATGCAAATGATTACCTAATTCTTTATCAATACTATTAGTACCACTCTTACCAATCACTTGTCCTTGTTTTACTGTATCATTTTTTTTAACAGATACTTCACCTAAACTTTGATAACTACTTACAAACTTATTATCATGTTGTACTTCCACAATTTTTCCTACTAATTCATCATCTTTTATATTAATAACAGTTCCATCTAAAACTGCT
Source organism: bacterium (assembly GCA_014846175.1). Lineage (GTDB taxonomy): Bacteria > Bacillota_I > Bacilli_A > RF39 > UBA660 > Onthousia. The sequence continues at coordinate 530 of RKAV01000036.1, forward strand.
ACTACTTCAAATGTTTCATTCTTAGTAAAATCCATACCTGAATTTTGAATATATGTATCTTCATGATACAAAATAGATTTTTCCTGTGTAGCATTATCAGCTTGGTAGTTATAAAAATATTTAGTAGTTGTTACAGATTGATCTTTAAAAGGTTTTATCATTTTAGTTGGTTCATTTATAACTTCAATTTCTTCATCTTTATCTAGTATAGAACTATTAACATGTTCAACTTGCTCAGTAGGTTTTAAATCTTTTTTCATGTTTTGACTAACTAGATAAGTTCCTACCCCAGTAAAGATAAAGATAGCAGTATAAATACCCACTATTGCACCTTTTCTTAATTTTAATCTCTTCATATTTTCACCTCATTTAAAGTTTTACCGAAAAGGTGAAAATTATACAATTTTTTAAAAAATTTTTGATACGGTAAAAAAGTCCCAAATAAAGTTAGTTACTAAATATGTCATTGAAAGTGCTAACATAAAATATAACACTCTAGCTTGTAATACTCTATTTTTTTTAAATAAAGAATTTATATTTAAAGAATCAAAAGACCAAATAACTAAGATTCCTACTAAAATATAAATAAAATACTTAGCACTCATGACTATCCTCGTATTTAGCTATTTTTTCAATTCTTCTATGATGTCTTTCTTCGCTTGAAAATGGTGTTTCAATAAATTTTTTAACTAGAATGTATGCTTCATCAGTTGATAATTTTTCACTAAGACATATTATATTAGCATTATTATCAGTTCTAGTTTCTAAAACATCTTCTAATGATACTACTCTAGCAGCTCTTATTCCCTTAACTTTATTACAAGCAATACTTATTCCAATTCCACTACCACAAATAGCAATTCCACAATCTAAATCTTTATTAGCTACTTCTTCACTTAATTTAAAAGCATAATCAGGATAATCAACACTTTCCTCACTAAAAGTACCAAAATCAATTATCTGATATTCCTCTTCTAATTTTTTAAACAAGTTTGTTTTTAATTTAAATCCTCTATGATCTGATGTAATTCCTAATTTCATATTATTTCCTTCTTTCCACAATTAATTGTTAATAAAATATATCCTTTTACTCTTTTTCCACAATATCTGTGAATGATTTTTGAACATTTATTATTTTTTCCACAGATATTGTGTATTATCCTACAAAAATTTTATCCACACCTAATTATTTGCTTTTTTAGAAAAACATTTTCCACAGCCTTGTGAATAACTTTTAGTCTTAGCATTTTTTATACCAAGTCTTCCACCCATCACTAATGCTAAATGTGATACATCTATTCCACGATAGATATACTCTAAATTATCTCTACTTAAAATTTCATCTAATTCTTCAAAAGAAAACATATCTCTTGGTAAGTATTCTTCATAACTAGTTTCTATTTTTATAGGTCTTTTTAATTTATAACGCATACCTGTTCTTTTATTTTGAATTAATGGATTATAGTAACAATATAATGTACCTTTTTTTATTATAGAACCACTTATATCACAAATTATTGGATTATTAGCTTTCATTTCCCTAAATTCATTATAAAAATATACTACATCATTAGGAAAATACGTTTGACTTATATTAAATATTTCTAAACTTTTCTTAATCTCATCCTTAGTTTTATTATCTTCTATTAAATAATCTTCCCATAAATCAAAATCAAACATATTGTCCATATTACTCACCATACTGAGAATATCATTTTTTTCTTTAGAGCGCAAGAAAAAAGAAGCAATTAAGCTTCTGCATCTTGGGTATAACCATATTTTTTATTAAACTTGTCTACACGTCCTGTACGTGAAGCACGAGATTGCTTACCTGTATAGAATGGATGACATTTTGAACAAACTTCAACTGTTAATTCATCTTTATTTGATTTAACTTCAAATGTTTCTCCACATGCACAAGTAACTTTACAAGTCTTATATTCTGGATGAATTCCCTTTTTCATGTATATCTCTCCTTCCGCCATGATAAATTCATATCATAGTAATAACTAATCGCTAATAATATATCAAATTTTTTTACGAAAGGCAAGGATTTTTTTATTTTTTGAGTTGCTTCACTATTTCTAAATATATAGCTTTGTACCCTTCACTTGAAGGATGAATATTAGTAGGATTTGGTAGATAATCATTATTATTTTTAAAGATTCGATAAATTGATACGAATTCTACATCATAATTAGTAGCTATTTTTCTCATCTCTTCATCAAAATAAGCAAATACTCTATCAGATACAATATTTTTATATATATAAGGATTATAATAACCAAGCAAAATTATTTTTCTATTATTATATTTTCTAATACTCTTAAGTAAATCATCTAATTCTTTCATTTTTTTAGAAAATATATCTAACAATTTTTTCTCATCTATTATAGATATATCACTAGTTGACATATTTATCTCAGTTAACAAGTCATTACCACCTATTGATATAGTTACTAAATCTGCTTCACGTAAACATTTTTTAAAAGATAAATACCTACCTTGTCTTTTTATTGTTTGATTCATATCAAGTTGATGCTGTAAATCTGCTATTCTAAAATCTGCAAATGAAAAATCTTTACTATAGTTATTAAGTTTGTTTTTTTCTTTAAGATAGTTAGCTAAATAATCACTATAACCATAACTCTCTTCATTATAAGAATTTATTCCTAAAGATAAAGAATCACCTATAGATAAATAATTAATCTTATCATTATGAAATAGTATATAAATTAAATAAATTACTGAAAGTAGAAAACAAAAGATAATAAGCTTTTTATGTTTCATTTTTATCACCTAAAAAAATTAGAGTCATAATATTATATTTCTCTAATTTCTACTTTAGCACCAACATTTGTTAATTTATCCACAATATTTTCATATCCTCTTAAGATATGCTCTACGTTAGTTATCTTAGTTGTTCCATCAGCCATCAAACCTGCTATTACTAAAGCTGCCCCTGCTCTTAAATCTGTTGCAACTACATCACAACCTATTAATTTAGTAGGACCAATAACAGTAGATGTCTGATTTTTTATTCTTATATTTGCCCCCATTGAATTTAAATATGGTATATGCATAAATCTATTTTCATATATAGTTTCTTCTATCTTACTTTGTCCCTTACAAGCAGTAAGTAAAGGTGTAAGAGGTTGTTGTAAATCAGTAGGAAAACCAGGATATGTTTGTGTCTTAACATGAATAGCTTTATAATTATCTTGTTTACTAACTATTATATAATCAGTACCAATATCAAGGAAAGCTCCCATTTCTTCAAGTTTACTGGTTAAAGATTCTATATGTTCAGGAATAATATTATCTATCTTTAAATTTTCTCCTACAGCTGCTCCTAATATCACATAAGTTCCAGCTTCTATTCTATCAGGGATTACTTCATGAAAACATTTACCTAGATAAGAAACACCTTCTATTTCAATACTTGAAGTACCTGCTCCTCTTATTTTAGCTCCCATATTATTTAATAAGGTAGCTACATTTACAATTTCCGGTTCCTTTGCGGCATTGTCAATAATTGTTTTTCCTTTTGCTTTTACAGCTGCCAACATTATATTAATAGTAGCACCTACACTAGCAAAATCTAAATAAATATTATTACCTATTAATTCATCTGCTTCTACTATATAACAATTATCTTTATTAGTTACTTTAGCTCCTAAAGCCTCAAAACCTTTCAAATGTAAATTGATTGGTCTTGCTCCTATAGAACACCCTCCTGGTAACGACATAGTAACTTTCTTATATTTACCTAGTAAAGCTCCCATAAAATAATATGACGCTCTAAGTTTCTTTGCTAAAGAAGCAGGTATTTCTTTGTTTTCTAATTCTTTTGAATCTATTACAATAGTTTCACTCGCCCTTTTAACTCTTGCTCCTAAAAATAATAATATCTCACACAATGCTTCTGTATCAGTAATATCTGGTACATTACAAATAGTTACTTCTTCATCTGATAATATTGCTGCAGGTATTAAGGCTACAGCACTATTTTTGGCACCACTAACTCTAATGGTACCCGTCAACTTATTTCCACCATTAATTTCTAATAACTTCATAATCTTACTCTCTTTCGCTATATTATATTAGTATTTTAAATTTTGTTTCCAAACTAGATACAATCTAAAAATATTTTCTCTACTAATATAATAAGTAAAAATAAGTCATTTGTCAAAAAAAGAAACGAAAAATTTTAAATTTTCGTTAAAATCTTTCGTTTTCTTGGTTTTCTAGTTCACTTTTAGGACAATCTTCTTGTCTACTAAACATTTCTTTTTCATTTACATCTTTTGCAGATGGACAATTTTTATTTTGATTTTTTTCTTTCTGCTTATTATTCTTATTTTTCATTTTTACCTCCCTTATTACTATTAACATTATTTTTCTAAATATACATCAAAAGCAAATATTTTATTCCTAATAGTAATAATATTATACCTCCAAAAACGTTAGCAATTTTACCAAATCTAATAGTTAATCTTTTACCACAATCTAAACCTACTTTCGTAAAAATAAAACTAAATATAGAAAATAATAAACCACATAAAACAGTATTTTCTTCATGTACACCCAATCCTATCCCTAATGAAAAACTATCAATACTTACACTAAAAGCAAATAATAAGGCCTGATAAAAACTAGTTATTTTTATTTTTCTTTCATCTAAATCTTTTAAATTTAATAGCATCTCACTTGCTAATATTATAAAAATTATACCTACTAATAAATCAGAATTTGGTAAAAAAGACTCTAAAAGAAATAAACCTATTAAATTACCAAGTATAGGCATAAAAAAATGAAATGAACCTACCATTAAGCTTAATAAATTACTCATTTTCTTATCAAGTCCTAATGTTCCATAAATTATAGCTAGTGAAAAAGCATCCATACTAAGACTAATAGAAATTATTATTAATTGTCCTAAACTCATAGCACCACCTATTAAAAATTTATGTAATTTTTTATCTATTAGAAGTATTTTTCTAGCATATCTTTAATATATAGTCTATACTCTACATCGGTCTTCTCATCATCTTCTATGAGACAAAAAGGAGGAAATAACACACACCACCAATTAGCTCCTTCTCCTTCTCCTATAGTAACTACTAAAGATTCATAATATCCTTCTTTATAGGTTATACCTTTATATACTTTCTTAGGAAAATAATTTAATCCATAATTAATGTTATAAATATCATTACTTTTATTAGTTAATAAAGTATTTTTAACATTATTTGAAAAGTTATTTTGATTAGCTTTTAATAATTTCCTAGATTCATCAATAGAATTACTATTCTTTAATAATTCACTTATCTCTAATTGTAAATTATCTTTAACTTTAACCTTTAGTTTTTGATCTTCTTTACTATTAGATTTAGCTACTACTCTAAATCTAATAGCTTCATCTGGTATAACTATTTCTTCTCCTTTAGTATAAGCAAAAGTGATAATAATTAAACTTATGATTATTAGAAATTTCTTCATTAAAAAATCACCCTTTTTCTAATATATTAATGGTGATTTTTAATTATTTTTAATCAATTTTATTACGAACAAATATCATTCTATTTCGACCATACAAATCTTTTTTACAAGTAATTTCTACATCTTGTAAATAGCTATTTATAATATTGTAAAGTGCTTCTTTTTGTGTTTCTCCTATTTCAAATGCTATTAAAAACTTATCATTTAAGTATGGTTTAATATTAGCTAATATTTTTTTATAACAATCAAGACCATCTACTCCTCCATAAAGTGCTAAAGAGGGCTCATTATTCTTTACTATTTCTTCTATTTCTTCATTTGTTTTAATATATGGTGGATTAGAAACAATAATATCGTATTTTTCTAATTCTATATTAGAAAACCAATCACTTTCAATAAATGTAACATCAAGATTAAGATTATTTGCATTTAATCTAGCTACTTCTAAAGCTTCCTTTGATATATCTGTTAGTGTTACCAAACTATCTTTTAAAATGTTTTTAAGAGTAAGTCCTATTGCTCCACTACCACAACCTAAATCTAATATTTTAATTTTATCTTTATTCAAACTTTTAGCATACTCTACTACCTGTTCTACTAATTCTTCTGTCTCAAATCGTGGTATCAATACATTTTTATTAACAATAAACTTAAGTCCATAGAAATTAACATTACCAATAACATATTGAATAGGTTTATTTTCTTGTAGTGCTTCTAATGATGACTTATATAGTTTTTCTATATTGATATCTACTTCTTTATCCAGAATAGTTAATAATTCTAAAGGATTAACTTTTAAATATGAAGAAAGTAGCATCTTTGCATGATCACTACTTGTTTTACTCTTACCATATACAATTAATTCTTCAACTGTCATTATTCTTCACCAGCTAGTTTTCTTCTTTGATCTTCCATCGTCAAAGCATCAATTATATCATCTAGTTGTCCATTCATTACTCTATCTAAACTATTAGTAGTAAAACCAATACGGTGGTCGGTTACTCTGTTTTGTGGATAGTTATAAGTTCTTATTTTTTCAGCTCTATCTCCTGTACCTATCTTACTTCTTCTTTCACTACCAAGTTCTTGGTCATGCTTTTGTTGTTCTAAATCATATAGTCTTGCTTTTAATACTTTCATAGCTTGTTCCTTATTTTGAATTTGACTTCTCTCATTTTGACAAGTTACTACGGTATTAGTAGGTAAATGAGTAATTCTAACAGCACTATCGGTAGTATTTACTCCTTGACCACCACAACCAGATGATCTAAAGATATCAATTCTTAAATCTTTTGGATCAATAGTAATATTAACATCTTCTGCCTCTGGCATTACTAAAACGGTAGCTGTAGAAGTTTGAATTCTCCCATTGCTTTCTGTAACTGGCACTCTTTGTACTCTATGTGATCCACTTTCATACTTAAGTTTAGAATATGCCCCATGTCCTTTAATCATAAATTCTATTTGACTAAATCCACCTGCAGTACCTTCAACAGCATTAATTATTTCTATCTTTAAACCTATTCTTTCTGCATACCTTGAGTACATTCTAAACAAATCACCGGCAAAAATATTAGCTTCGTCTCCACCAGCTGCTCCTCTTATTTCCATAATAACGTTTTTAGAATCATTAGGGTCTTTTGGTATTAATAATATCTCTAAATTCTTTTCAATACTTTCTTTTTCTTCTTCTAAAGTTTTTAATTCTTCTTTAGCTATTTCTTTTAATTCTTCATCATTTAACATTTCTTTAGTATCTATAATTGATTCTAATACTTTTTTATATTTTTTATATTCTGTTACTACTTCTTCTAAATCTGCTATCTCTTTAGATATCTCTCTTGTTTTATTAATATTCTTTAAAACATCCTCACTCATTAATTCAGTTTGTAATTGATTATATTTAGTAAGAGTAGCTTCTAATCTTTCTATCATCTAAACCAAGTCCTTTCTTTGTCTAAGTGTCGAGCTAATTATATCATAGCTATAAATCTCTTGCAAATAATTTAAAAAAAGAACTATTCATTTTCTAGTTCTTCTTCATCAACAACAACCAAGTCTTTTAAATCTTCATTAGGATCAACATAATCATCATCGTCATCAGCATCTCCTGAATCATAATTATCTTCTTCCATATCATCAGTAACCATGTCATCCTTCATTTCTTCAGATTCTTCCTCATCATCGTCTTCTTCATCTTCAATTATAGCAAGTTTATCAGATGTATGACGACTTCTTAAATCCCAACAACCATCTTCTAACATGATAAAACGTTTATCTGTAGTAAGCGATGTATAATAGTCACCAATTTTTTCTTCAAAAGTACTACTTGGAAGTTCTAATAAAGTCACAATACTTTTAAAAAGCTCAGCTGTATTTTGCTTACCTTTCTCCTCTAAAAGAT
>RKAV01000076.1 GCA_014846175.1 bacterium
AATAAGTTTGCATCTTTCATATATTTAGCATCATAAAATGGTACTATTTTAACATTAGCTGGTGTCTTTACTTCTTTATAATCATCATAATAATTTTTACCTGTAACTACTAATACTTGATAGTTTTTATCTTTAAAAGCTGGTATTAACTCCTTCATCTTTTTAGTCATTGTTAAAGAACCAAGGGAACCCATAACAAGAATTATAAAATTACTTTTATAGTTAAAACCAAAGTCTTCTCTTTTACCTTTTTCCATTAAAAGTATTTCTTCACTACGAGGATTACCTGTATAGATAGTCTTTTTCTTAGGGAAATACTTTTCACTTTCTTTAAAAGAGATACATATCTTATTAACAAATCTAGAAAGTAATTTATTAGAAACCCCAGGAATAGAATTTTGTTCATGAATTAATGTTTTAATACCTAAACGATTAGCAGCTACTAAAACAGGAGCTGTAATATAACCACCTACACCTATGACTATGTCTGGTTTAAATTTTTTCAATTCTATTTCTGCTTTTTTTATAGCATTTAAATATATTTTAAAAACAGAAATATTATTTAAGATATTCTTTCTATCTAATCCTTTCATAGGAATAGCAATATAAGGAATTCCTCTTTCAGGAATAATATCTTTTTCCATTCTATCAGTAGTACCAAAATATAGGAACTCACTATTTTTATCATGTGTTTTAATTTTATTAATAATTGCTAAAGCTGGAAAAATATGACCACCTGTACCTCCTGCTGTAATAGCTACTTTCATAAGTTATTCCTCCTATTTATTATATTTATCTATTAATGATTCAAATTCTTCTTGAATCTCCTTTAGTCTTTCTTTAGTAGAAGCTTCAAATCTAGATGTTATATTAGGACCAGTATTACTAAATCTAACACTTGCCCACCCATCATTAAAAGTTACTCTAACTCCATCAATAGTATTAATATTATAATGCTTTTCTTTACAATATTCTATAACTTTTTCTACTACTTCTCTTTTTTTCTCATCAGTTGACTTATATTTTAACTCTGGAGTTGCTTCATAATGATTTATTCCTGTTAATAATTCTTCAATTGTTTTATCATTTCTTGATAATAGTTCAATAATTCTAAGTCCTGCATAAAGGCCACTATCAAAACCTAAGAATCTATCTCTAAAGTAAACGTGTCCTGATAACTCACCACCAAAAGGCATATCAAGTTCAGCTACTCTACTTCTTGTATAACTATTACCGGTACGATAGCAAACAGGAGTTCCTCCTAGTTTTATAATTTCATCTTCTAATGATTTACTACATTTAACGTCATATAAGAAAGTTTTATTACTAACTTTATCAATTATATCTCTTATAATTAGTATCATGTAGTAGTCAATTGGTAAGAATTTACCTTTATTAGTAATAACTCCTACTCTATCACCATCTCCATCAAAACTAACCCCAATATCTGCTCCAGTTTCTAAAACTTTTGTTTTTAGTTGTTCTAGGTTAGCTTCAATTGAAGGGTCTGGATGATGATTAGGAAATGTTCCATCACTTTCACCATTAATAATGGTAAAGTCGATAGGAAACATACTATATAAATCTTTTAGTATAATAGCTGTTGTTCCGTTTCCTGGATCTAAAATAGCTTTTATTCTTTTATTCCCAAAGTTAAGTCCTTCCTTTATAGCATTAAAATACTCTTTCTTAACATTAATCTTTTTAACACTACCAACACCGTCTAAGAAATCACCTTTAATAGTTTCTAAATAAAATTCTGTTATTTCTTCTCCTTTAGCATTCAAATAATCTTGAAAAGCAAACTTCAAACCATTATCTTCTTTCGGATTATGACTTGCTGTTATCATGATACCACAATCTATATTTTCATAAATACAAGCATAATAATACATTGGTGTAGTAGTTAATTCTAAATCTAATATATTAATACCACTATCAAGTAAACCTTTAGTTAAAGCATTATGAATTCTTTCTGATGATATTCTATTATCATGACCAATTACACAAGTATCTTTCCCCATTTTTCTAATATGAGTAGCAAAACTTCTTGCAATAGTATAAACAACATCATCTGTTAAATCAGTATCAGCTATCCCTCTTATATCATATGCTCTAAATATTTCTTTATTTATATTTTTAGTTATTTTCATTATATCTTCTCCATTCTTCTTAAATTATATCATTTTTTTTCAATACTTAAAAGCAAAAGACAATTCTAGGTGTTTATGAACCTAAATTTGTCTTTTTTAATTTAACCTTCTCTTCATCAATAATTGATTTATCATATCAGAGGTTTAATAGTATCTACTAAATAATTATCTAATAAATATCTTAAAGTAATATAATTTCGTTTACCCTTGGATAATTTTTCTTCCTCAATAGTTATATACTCATCTGATACTATTTTGTCAGGTAATATGTAATTATCATTAGTTGCTAGTAATAGGAATGGAAATATAACTATGTGAAAAAGCCAACTAATTCCAATTATAATATTCATGTTATTTTCTTCTTTCTTTAAATAAAAAGCCTCCTCATAATTACATCATGTCGTAAGAACTGTCATAATAATTTTTGTGGATTTCCAATAATAAAGACAAGCTTTACAAAAATTGGCATAATACAAATGAGAAATTGATATAATGAATAATCCAATTATTACATAGATAACAGCTAATTTAACTTAAGATATATTATTGATACGAGATTACTATCTCGGTTTTTGTGGTTATGTATTTTTTGTGTCGAGCATCTATTTGTAACGCACTTTAAGTCTAAATTTTTATTATAAGTAATAAAAATACACTTAATTATTAGTGTACTTTACCATTAAATAGTTACTATTTCCATAGTTATTAAATAATTTTTAATTTTACCAATTACGGCATCTATATTTTTATCTAACCAATTATATTTTGGATTATTAAGATTCATATATTTCCGTGGTATACTTATATCAGTTAGTAGTTTAATACTACCTACAATTTAGATAATAAAGGTTTTCCGAATTCAACCTTTATGGCACCAAATAGCAAAAAAACTCGAACTATCACAGTTCGAGTTTTATATATATAAATTATTTTTTTAATAATGTTTTTACTACTACCTTTGCTTTTTTCAAAGGATTTTTTTCTTTAACGGTAACAGTATCCACTTTTTCAGTATTAGTATAATCTTTATTAATTGCATTATCTATTTCTTCAGTAGAAATATTTAAATTCATTTTCTTGTTAAATTCATTTATAAATCTTTTGGCTATTTCATAACCTCTTTCTGGAATAGTTCTACGCGAATACAATAATTTTAATGCTACTAGTTGTAATACTTTATTTCTTAACTCAACATCACAATTATGATTATACACACACTTTTCAAGTTCAGTAAAACTAAATTCTTCACTATATTTCTCTTTAAATAAATTTAATAATTCATCCAATGTAATACTATCGGCATTAACATAATCTTTTAAATTATAGTCAATTTCTACTTTTCCACTGTCAGTGTCAGCATACAACAAGAAATTAGGCACTATACTAGATTCAACATTTTTTCTATATATACTCATAAATAGTATTGCCTTTTGCCCTATTACTTCATTATTGTCATCATATATGTTTTTTATACAACCACCAGTAGAACGATAATTACATTCCATCAAGTATAATTGCTCACGTGGTAGTCTATACATCAATTGTTTTATATTCATTAATTTTGATAGTGATTTGACATTTTCAAAATCAAAGTATCCTATTCCCTCATAAAACTCCATTTCCCTTTCTGGATATTTAATCTCATACCAATTTGTAATATCATCTACAAGGTTCTGCAAGCCTTCAATATCAATAAAATGATGATAGCCATTCTCTATCGAATTTTTTAACCAAGATAGCAATTCTTTGTTTTTTAATACTTCATATTTTTTTGAATCTTGCTCATAAAACCTTTCTGCTTGTAATATTGTCATACCAAACCCTCCATTTATAATACCAATTATATCATAGATTCAGTTCAAAGGCATGATGGATTTATAAAAGTTAAGATTTTTTGCTAGAAATCTGATATAATTTTTTTAGAGGTGATGTAATGACAAGTTTTGATACTTTAAATAATTTATTTGAAACACAAAAAGATTTTCACAAAATGTTTACTACTTACAAAGATGATGCTATTAGATATGCTCTTTTACGTTCTTTAGATAATACTAATATTAAAGAATTATTAAAAGATAAAATTGATATAAGGGATACAAAGAAATTATTATGTAATGCTTATAATAGTAACATAACAATTGACGAAATAATTAACTTTATCATGTCAAAAAAAGAAAGTATTTTAAAAAGCAGAAAAATAAATGAAAGCTTTTTAATTTCAATTATTGAAGACATGGATATTGTTAACTGTGGAATAAGAAATGATCAAGTTAATGATATTATAAAACCTTTTGTTAGAAATAAAGAATTTAAAAGTTTAGATGAGATGACTTCTGATTTAGATGATAAATTGCTTCCTAAAATAAGAAACTATGTTTATTGGTCATACTTTAACCAATTATCTAATGACTTAATTGAGAATAGTTTTTATTCGCATAAAGCTATAATACCAACTTTAAGAAAAATACATGATATAGATTTCTTTGTAAAAATTGAAGATAAAATCATCCCTTTTGATTTAAAAATAACACATATATCTGATAATTTCTTTAATTCCTATTCAGAAGGATTAACTAGTGCAACTGAAAATGATTCATTTCAGTCTGAGCAAAAGGAAAGTGAACTTAAAAAAATAAAAAATATTTATAAAAAATCAAAAGCTAATTTCAATCTACCTAATTATGGTAAACTTAGTAAATTAGAAATGATAGAAATTCTAAAGGAGCAAAATAATATTGATATAAATAATCAACTTGAATCAGTATATAAAAACAGATTAAATATGGTCAATGAAATATCAAAGGATATAAAACCATTAGAGTGGTGGAATTATAAATTTCAAGGTGAAAGATTATTTAGTAATAATAATAGATTTTTTGTATTTCTTACTCACAAAAATGATTTAAAAGATGGTAGGGACTTAAAAAAAGATATTAGAGATATACGTGATGCTATAACAAAAAAACTAGATAATCTTACTTTAAATGACATTCATGAAATTAAGTATATTTATGAAGAAAATCAAAAAGTAAATGGTAATTACACAATTAATTGTATATCAATATTAGTAGCAAAAGAATAAAATGGAATATGTTTTTATTCCATTTTATTCTTTAAAATCCATTTATTTGAATCTTCATTCAAAATAAAATATTCATTGATTAAATTAGTAAAATCAATCTTTTTAGTACTATTGCCAAACTTAAGTAAACATTTAACAAATAATATTATTAATTCATTAGTATCATAATCTTTATTAATCTGACAATACTGCTTAATCTCATATTCAATCTTATCTTGCAAACTTGCATAATCTAACGTTAATTGCTTGTGCTTTACTTTTTTATAAGTTACTACTAAATCACCTTTAATAGAATGCTTTCTATTAATTTGTCTTGGTGTAAGCGTTTTTTGAAGTAACAACTTAAAATCAACAAACTCAAACGGATATTTAAAAATAGAATTAGTAATTGCTTCCCATTCTTCGCCATTCAATGAATGAAAAGTAAATGTAAAATATTTATTGTTTTTTAAAACCCTAGAAATTTCTAAAATTGCTTGATCAATATCTTTAGCAAAATTACTTTGATTTTTATTTCGTTGTTTACTATCTGATACAACTATTTCGTTTTCATAATCTACTTTATTTTTTAACCACATATTCCAAATCTGACTTTGTTCAAAATAAGGAACAGTATCTCCATAAGGAAAATCAGTAAAAACAAAATCTATAGAATTATCATCTATTTTTAAATGTTTAGCATCAAATGATGTAATATTATATAAGGATTTTTTATTTACATTTTCTAAAAAATCTTTTTTACCCTTAATAATTTTTTTAACTCTATTTTCAAAATAATGAAAAACATTATTTTCTAAATATGTTTCACCAACATAAAACCCTGTCATCCATGCTCCTTGAGCCATATCGCCACGTGAACTAATAGGAGGAACTAACTTTGAACAATTAGCAATATTTGATGTAAATGCTAATAATAGTAGTTTCTTCTCATTTGATTCTTCTAAATGATTTATTAAATCAAGCAAATAAGATTGACAAATTAATGCTCTTTTAGGAAACAAATCACATACTCTTAAATTTCCATTAGAACATATTCTTGAATTTTTAATTAATTTATCCGTAGGATACCATGTTGTAATTTTATAATTTTCCTCTTGTCTTAATAGTTTTACAATATCATCTTTAGTTAAATCAATATCTTCGTATTTATTATTGTCATTTTTTATCTTTAATTTTAAAATTTTACCATTTTTATCTCTTAAAATTGTAATTATTTCATGTCCTTTAAAAGAGTACCATGTATTCTTCATAGTACTATATTTTTCAGTAAGTTCTTTATAGAGATTATCTAGTTTTACCAAATCAATATCTTGTTCTAATATACAATTAGAAATAAAATTAGCTACTGGATTTAAATCATTTAATATTACATTCCTACCAGCAATAACAGCTTCTATTCCAATTCCACCATACCCAGCAAATGGATCTAAAATCAAATCTCCTTTTTTAGTATAGGTTAAAACTTGTTCTTTTAATTCCTTAGGAGGTTTTTTACCCCAGTACTTATGCATTAAATATATAGATGAAGGTGTCTTTTCTTTCTTTACCATATTTACCCCCTTCCCTATATACAAATTCTATCATAGTTTCTTAATTATTTCTATTAATAAATTATTAATTACAATTTTTCTACTCATGCTGTTCTATCTTTTATTATTTTTCATTGATATTTCTTGCCTCACTAAGTAATTGTTCTAATGTATCTAGTGTATATCCTCTTTGTTTAATATATTTAATTAAAACATCTAACTCACTAATATTTTCCTTAGTAACACTAATAGAAATAATAGCACCTTCCCTAATCTTTCCTTTTACTGATAAATAAGGCTTGCTACTTATTTGCATAGTAGGTATTATAGTATGCATTTTCTCCTTACTACATAACTCTAATATTTCCTTTTGATCATACTTAGCAAGGCAGTACTTTCCTCTTCTATTAGCAATAACTTGTAACGCATCTAGTTCTTCTTCAAAAATTAATTTATCATAATTATTCTTATTGTTTAATAACTCTATCTCATGAAAATCTTCTAATAAACTAGTTATTAAAATACTATCTTCTTTTAATAATACCCCATCAACAAAAAAGGTTGCTCTAACATCATTATCTTTTAATACCTCTTTTATCTTAGGAAGTAACTCTTTATTATTAATTTCAAATACTAATGATATATAATTAGTAAAACCATTACCACTTACTATATATTTATCATAATACTCATCTATAGATATAGTAGGAACACTCTCTTTAAAAACAACTAATGCCTCATTATAACTTCCATACTTCTTCATCTTAGTAAAACTCTTATTAAGATCAACTACTACTCCACTATACCCAGGTATTAAATAACTAACATCTACTTTAGCATTAATAGGACTTTCTTCTAACTTATCCTTTTCTTTTTTTAATTTAATCATAATAGGATCTTTATCCTCCATAAAAGAAACCACCTTATCAGTATAAAAGAAACTAGCTAATACTAAAAGACAAGCAAATAATATTTTAATTATTTTATTCATAAGTATCTCCCCAGTTAATATTATGAAAAAAAAGAAACTTCTATAACGAAATTTCTACTTTTTTGTTTACTAATAAATGATAAATAATAATAACTACTAAATTAGCTATTGTTTTTACTATTAGTTTATCTTTAACTAAATATAATGTAATTACTTCTAATATAGTACAAACTAATAAGTAAATAATATTTTCTTTTTTATGTTTATATAGTATTAAACTTAGAATAATAGAAACTACTAATCCTAAAGCTATCCCTAATAAATAATTATATGTATTAAAAATAATAAATATTAAATAATCAATTAATTCTAAAAGTATTATTTTCTTATCTTTATTATACCAACTAATATGATTAGTATTATCTATAT
>RKAV01000040.1 GCA_014846175.1 bacterium
ATGATGTTATAAATGTATTAGATGATAATGATAAATATAAAGATATTGCTAAAAAAATAGTTGCTAGTAAAAAGATATAATAAGTTTTTAAATGATAATAATTTAGGTGATTATGTTATTAATCAAAAGAAGTTAGATAAAAAAGAATCTTTTTATGAGTATACTACTAATAATATAACTTATGTTTTCCAAGTTACTAATAAAAGTGTTGATATAATGACTATTTATTATAAGGAAGAAAGTGATATTACTAAAGAACTTATTAAATATGCTTTAAAAGCTAATAATGAGGAATTAGAAGATGGAGATATTGCTATGCTATATGATAGTATTATAAATACTAGAAATAATGAGGAAAAAAATGGTGCTAAAATATCAGAATATTATCAGTATAAGGGGTTAGAAACTAATTTAAAGGAAACAATTATTGGTAATAAGAGTATTTATCAATTTAGAATAGGAAGAATTAAAGAATAGTTGATTATAATTATTCTTTTTTTATACTTCCATAAATTATAGTGAAAGGATGATATTATTTGAAAAATTGTTATATAAAAGGACCAACTGATCCTAAAGGAAGGGAACGTTTAGGAGTTATTTATTTAGCTACTTTTGAAAGTGATAAGATAGAAGGAATAGAAGTTTTAGAAAATATGCGAATACCTTTAACTAGAAAAGAAATAGATGCTCAAAGCATCTTAGAAATGGATATTGTAAGACTTCCAAAGATTCATTTGACGAAAATAAAGATTTTATTTCTATTGGTTTAAGAGATATAAATACTGATAATATTTATGTAGGAGCTAGTCAGTGAATTAAATCTGAAAAGACACTTCCTATATTTACTCAAGGAATAATAACTATTAATGATAATTCTATTCCTTATGAATTAGTAAATCTAGCTAAGACTACCCTTTATTTAAAAACACCTAATATTGCTAATTTAAATACTAATTCATATTTTGTTAATGCTCCTCTTACTATTATTATTGATGAAATAATTAGTAATGAACAGATTGGATTTTTAAAATTTATAAAGAAAGAAAGTACTCCCGAAATGGATTGTCCTTATTGTGGTGGTACTATGTTACCTCTTGATTTAAAAAATTGAAGTTTCTGCTTTAATCTTTTTCGTGTGGGCTTAATTTTATTAAGTCCAATTTTTATTCAATAACAATCCAAACGTACTTTCCTTATATATAAAAAAAGAGCAAGCCTGCTCTTTGTATTACTTTCTAAAACCTATTCTTTTAAATGGTAAAATAGTTAAACTTGTTTTGCCTTCTATTTGTTTTTTCTTAATAAAGCCAAACATCCTACCATCATAAGAACCTTTTCTATTATCTCCTAATACAAGATATGAATCTTTTGGTATTTTACCACTTTTATAATCATCCGTATCTACTTTATCTATATTTTCTTTAACTTTTTTACCATTTATATATAGTGTATTATTATGATATTCTACTTCTTCACCTGGTAGTCCTATTACTCTTTTAATTATTTTTTCATCTTCTAAATCTACAACCACAATATCAAATCTTTTAGGATTTTTAGTATAATAAGCTGTCTTATTTAAAATCATAATATCTTTTGGATGAAGAGTTGGTATCATACTAGTACCATTAACTCTAATAGGTGTTACTACAAAACATTTTAATAAAATAACTATAATTAATATTATTATGTAAGGCATTAACTCTCTTATCTTTTCCATAATTCACCTAAGCAAAAAAAGTAGACTACTCTACTCTTCTTCTTTCTTTTGTTTTAGACCACGTTCTTTGATCTTATATTGACCAACCATTCCTTTTAAGAATGTTAATTTAGCTCTACGAACACGACCACGACGTACTACTGTAATCTTATCAATTTTTGGTGAATGAATTGGGAAAATTCTTTCTACACCAATACCAGATGACATCTTACGAACAGTAAATGTTTCAGAAACACTACCACCACGTCTTGCTACAACAATACCTTCAAAAGCCTGAATACGTTCTCTTTTACCTTCTTTGATTTTTACATCTACACGAACGGTATCTCCAACTCTAAATTCAGGAATCTCTGGATTAATTTGTTTTTCATTAATCTTGTCAATAATATTCATACTTATTCCTCCTAACTATACCCAGTGTTCATATAAAGATAATAAAGCGGAACACTTTCTTTTGACGTTTCTTATTATAACAAATGTTTTAATTTTGTGCAAGGGGCTTTAATTATATTTTTTTACAATTCGTAAGGTATTTATAACTGTTAATAAGGTAACACCTGTATCAGCAAAAACAGCAAACCACATATTAGCAAGAGAGAAAACACTAAGTAATAAAATTAATATTTTAATAAAAATAGCAAATACTAAATTCTCCATCATAATATGCTTAGTATATCTAGAAATAGAAATAGCAAGTATAATTTTAGTAAGGTCATCTTTCATTAAAACAACATCACTAGCTTCAATAGCAGCATCTTGACCAATCATTCCCATAGCAATACCTATATCAGCTCTTTTTAAAACTGGTGTGTCATTAATACCATCACCAACAAAAATCGTAATAAGATTATCTTTGCTAACTTCTTCATAGGAAGTAAACTTATCAGTTGGTAACATTTCATATTTAATTTCATCTATTCCAAGTCTTTTTCCAATAGCAAGAGCAATATCTTTTTTATCACCTGTAAACATATAAGTTTTTAAACCTTTTTTCTTTAGATTAGCAATTGTTTCTTTAGCATTTTCTTTTATACCATCATTTATAGTAATAGATGCTACATGTTTTTTATCAATATTTAAATGTATAACTGTATCCTTATCACAATTACATAGATTCTTATTACCAATTAATATTTTCTTATTATCTAAAGTAAAGGAAATACCCTTACCCTCTATTTCTTTATAATCTTTAACATCTTTATTATCTATTTTTTTATCACTTAAAGAAAGAATTGTTTTAGCAATTGGATGATTAGAAAATGATTCACCTTTTCTAAGTATTTCTATAACATCATCTTTACTATAAGAATCATCAGAAATACTAATATTTTCAACTCTAAAGCTGCCATTAGTAAGTGTTCCTGTTTTATCAAAAATAATATTTTTAGCATTACTTAAATTATCTAAGTAAGTACTTCCTTTAATTAAAATTCCTTTCTTACTAGCTATTCCAATACCTGTAAAATAGGAAAGTGGTACTGATATAGCAATAGCACAAGGACAAGAAATAACAAGGAATGTTAAGCCTTTATAAATACTAGATTTCAAAGAAGCATCAGTAAAAATTGGTAACATAACGATAAGTAATAAGGCAAGTAATATAATAACAGGTGTATAAATCTTACTTATTTTAGAAACAGTAGTTTCCATCTTTGTTTTTTTATCAGTAGCATTTTCTAATAATTCTAATATTTTAGCAACAGTTGAATCTTCATATAAAGTAGTTACTTTTATTTCAATAACATTTTTCTTATTAATACTACCTGATAATACCTTAGAAGATACCTTAGCTACTATTTCTTCACTTTCTCCTGTAAGAGCAGATGTATCTAATGATGTTTCCCCTTTAATAATTTCTCCATCAAGAGGTATCTTCTCACCCTTTTTAATAACCAAAATATCTCCTATTTTTACATCTTCTACTTTTACTGTTTTTAATTCATTATTTACTTTTTTATTAGCATAATTTTGTTTAATATCAAGTAAGTTTTTAATAGATTTTCTAGAATTATTAACGGCTTTTTCTTCTAATATTTTACCTATTGTGTATAAAGTTATTACCATCATTCCTTCAAGTACTTCTCCTATTGCTAAAGCACCAAAACAAGAAATTGTTATTAAAAAGTTTTCATTAATAATTTTATTTTTAATTAATAGTTTTATAGCATTAATAAATGTTTTATATAAAAGAAAACTATAAGATATTAAGTATAAAATGATTTTAACAATATTAGGCAATTTTAAAAAGTATCCTAATAAACCAATTACTAAACCAATAATTAAAGCCTTAAAAGAAAAATAATTCTTAGTTTCTATTTCTTCTTTTGATAAATAAGCATCTGGTTCTACTTTTTTTACTAAATCATTCATTTCTTTTAAAGTAAATTCTTTATCTGATTCATAAGATAACTTAGAAGTATTAAAATTAACTATTACATTTTTTAAGTCTTTATTTTTATTTAAACTTTCTTCTATTTCTCTTGCACAATTAGCACAATCTAAATTATTTATATTATATTTATATTTTTTCATTTTCTCTTCCTTTCTTATGATTAATATGTTCTAAAGCCACTTCAAATACTTCCTTTACATGATTATCATCTAACATATAATAAACTTCTTTTCCCTCTTTTCTTGCTCTTACTATTCCAATTTCCCTTAGGGTTGATAGTTGATGGGATATTGATGATTTACTCATATCTAAGGTATTTGCTATATCACAAACACACATTTCATTATTATCAAGTGCAAATAATATTTTTATTCTAGTTATATCACCTAGTATTTTAAAGAAATTAGCTACATCAGTTAGGGTAGTTAATTCTTTTAGTTTCTCTTTAGTATTATATACACTTTCTTTATGAATTATATTACAATCACAATTATATTTTTGCATAAGTATCCTCCCTGAATATATTATAGTTGAATATTTATTCAACTGTCAATAATAAAAAAAGAAGTATTATTTCTTTACTAAACATTTACTTCTTTCTTCTTTATACCAAGTAGCAAACAAGGAAAGAGCATTAGGTGTATCTTTAGCAAGTTCCTCTTTTTCCTCCTTTGACATTTCACTAACTGTTTTTTTATATCCTTCAGGAATAAACACTTCAAAGAGTTTAGTATATAAAGTAGCATCTGTATCTTCATATTTTTCATAAGCAAGTGTTCCCCACTTAGCCGATTCAAACACTTTAAAATTATCTCCATCATAATAAGCTAAACATTCTTTTAATAAGCATTCTCTATCATTAACATTTCTCATGTTCTTTAAAAGTCCATCTATTCCTATAGTATCTAATAAATTAGTTTTAATAAATGCTCCTGGAAAATTTGGACAATTAGGATAATTTTTAATATAAAAGCCTGTATCCATCACTATAAGAGGTTTTAATAGTTTATCATAAGCAAGTATTGCTTTATCGGCAGTAATACAAAATAAATCATTTTCTAATAATTCTTTAAATTCAAAATTTCTACTTTTAACTGTAACATCTAACTGTTCTAACTTTTTCTTTACTTCAGCTAGTTTTGCATAGTTATTAGAAAGAAATAACAATTCATCTTCAGTCATCTTATTTTTTCCTTTCAAACAAGGTATATTATAGTTAATTTTATTTATTTTAGCAAGTGATTATGGATATAAAGTAAAATATACATCACTTACATTTTTTGATATTCTTCTAGTTACCATTGATGAGTAATTGATATTTGAGTTTTCAAGTGATGAATTAGGACTTGTTACTGTTATAGACATCTTAGGATTATCTGTCGGTGCATAACCAATAAAAGCAGTTGATACAGTTGGTGTATCTATTATGCCATCGCCATCACTATCAGTAAAACTTTGACTCGTACCAGTTTTACCTGATGGATCATGACTAGCATCAATATAGTTTCTTCCTAAGCCGTAGCTTTTTGTTGTAACAGCATGGAATCCTTCTCTTACTCTATTTAAATATTCTTCTTTAGTATTTACTTTATTTAAAGCATTTGGTTCAAAGGTATAAATTGTTTTTCCTAGCTTTTCATGATCTGTTGCTTTATGTACTTCTTTTAAAAGATGTGGCTGATACCTTGTTCCTTTATTGGCAATAGTTGAAATATATTGAGATAACTGCATTGGTGTATATGTATCATACTGTCCCATTACAAAGTCAAGTAGTAGGCCACCTGCTGTATTATCACTTGATGTTCCTTTAGATTCAACTGGTAAATCAATTCCTGTTTTTACTCCTAAACCAAATTCATGAAAGGTATTTCTATATATATCAAAAGTATTCTTATCTACTTTAAAAGGCATATTATAACTATACTGATAACCAGCTACTTTCATAGCAGCTTTAAACTGATAAACATTACTAGATAGAGCTAAAGCATCTATATCATTAATTTTACCTAAAGTTTTCCAAGAACATTTCTTCTTAGTACCAGCTAATTTTATACATTCATCTTGTTGGTATTCTCCTATTTTGATAGCACCTTGATTATAAGCTACTAACATACTTGCTCCTTTTACAACCGAACCTGATGTCATAGGAGAAATAATAGTACCTGCTGTATAATCAATTATCTTATAATCACCTTTTCCATCAGGTATAACTTGCTTCCCAGCCATTGCTAATACTTCACCAGTATTAGGGTCTTGAATAACAACAAAACTTCTATCATAATACTGTGTATTAGGTTGACCTTTTGTTTCTACTATTTCTTTTTTTAATATTTCTTCTACCTGTTTTTGTAATTCTATATCAATAGTTAAAACAATATCATTACCTCTTTTACCAGCACTTACAAGTTCTAACTCATGCCGATTTAATACTTTATATATTTCTTTTTTACCACGTAAATAATTCTC
The DNA here is from genome assembly GCA_014846175.1 of bacterium. Taxonomy (GTDB): domain Bacteria; phylum Bacillota_I; class Bacilli_A; order RF39; family UBA660; genus Onthousia. The sequence goes on from RKAV01000040.1 coordinate 6,576, forward strand.
ATATTGCTTTTCTAAATAACTTACTCCTACTCTATCATTAAGTGAATAACCCTTTTTTAAGTAATAATCTTTCTCATCAATTGGTATACCATTATCTGATACAGTTCCAAGTATCGTCCTAAAAACATCACCATAAGGATAGCTTCTTTCCCAATCAAGTCTTGTATTAAATCCATCTAATGATTTATTATTCTCTGCTATATAAGCATATTCTTCCTCACTTACATCATTAGTTCTAATAACTTTTTGATCATAAGTATATCCTTTATTCATTAAGTAATATAAATATGCTGCTTTTTTATCTTCATCAGTAAAACTATTTAACTCTTCATCAGTTACTCTTTCAATCTTAAGTTCTAAAATATCATCTTGAGTAAGTTTTCTTTGTTTTACTTTCTCATATTCACTTGTTTTTATTCTTTTATTCATTAAATCACTATTTTTAGCTACAAAAAATTCTCTTTTCATTCTATCATTTAATCTACTAATAGAAAGATTTAAGTGTGGAGCTACTTTATAGGCTAAGTTAATCTCATCAAGAGCTGTTCTTCCTTTTTCTTTTTGATAGTAAATAGTTTTAACAGCTTTATTATCAACAATTATTTTACCATTTCGATCAAGTATTCTTCCTCTTGGAGCAGTGGAACCTTCCACTTCTTTAGTTGATAATGCTTCTAGTTTTTTTTCGTATTTAACTTGATCTCTTAGCATTACCTGATACAAGCGAAAAGCTAACACTACAAAACAAAATAAGGAAATAGCGGCAATTGTAGAAAATCTTTTTTGATAGTAGAAGTTAGATTCCATCCTAAATTTATGTTTTTTATTTATCTGTTTTTTACTAGTTTTTTGCTTAATCTTAGTCATCTTCTCACTCCTTCTTTAATAGTTTATCACATATTTTTAAATTTATTTCATATAAATTTAAAAGAAAGGATGATCTTATGATTGAACGTTTTTTAAGAAAGAATATTATTAATTTAAATCATCATTTAACAATGGGATTTTTAGAAAGTAAAGGTATATATCCAACTGATGATGAAGCTATTATTATTACTAATTTTTTAAAGGAAAACGTTGATTCTATTCTTAATGATAATAATTTTATCTATAGATTAAAAAGAATGACCAAAGCAGAATAATTGATGCTTGTACAATTGCTGAAAACAAAGGTAAAATTAAAGGCGAAACAAAAGAAAGAACAAAAATGATTCAAGCTTTTAGTAAAGTATTATCTTGTGAAAAAATTGCAAAAACATTAAACCTATCTGAAAAAGAAGTTAAGAATTATATGAACACTGTATTATAAAAACTTACACCACTTGATAATTATCCTTTAAGAAGATGAGATATTTATAACCTCAATGGAAATAACAAAAGATTTTG
>RKAV01000020.1 GCA_014846175.1 bacterium
AATATACTTATTAGTATTAGAATAATTAATATTATTATCTTTTTATTTTTCATTGGTTCCTCCTGCTAAAATAACACACAAAAAAGATAAGTCTATAACAGTAGACCTATCTTTAAACACAATAAAAGAAAGTAGTTTTTACTGTTTAGCCAGGTAATGACCCCCCCCCATGTTAACTAGATGTAAACTGGATATATTCATGGTTGGCCACCTCTACTTTCTTCTATCTTATTTGTTGATTTGCGAATTAAAATGTACACTTTGTCGCTAACAACAAACTTTCTCTATCTTCAATGATTTAATTCTACCAAATTTTGGTTGAGTATTCAATCCCCTTTTTCGTCAAGGTAAAAGATAAGTTATCCTTCTCTTAAATCATACCTAATATTTTCATCGATTTGCTAATGACTTTTTTACCATTATATATTAACATATCAGTACCAATAGTACAAAATTATGATTTTTTAACTTTGACATATTTATGACTTCTATATTAACATTTATACATTATACTTGACAAGCACTCCTATGTTTCAATTACAAATGGATTTAGAGCTGTTCCATCTCCTTTTGTTATCAGCGTATCAGCCCTTAGGTTGATAACTGGACGGATCCCAAAAGAGTTAGCAACACGGCCCCCAGGGAGCAAGCCACCAGAGGGATAAACAAGCCAGGCACGTGTAGTAGAGTTGCTAGGAGTGAAGTAACTAGGCGAAAGAGTCCACTGATATTGTCCATTATATAAATAATAATTTGTATTTGATGTATTATATACACCCCCAGCCATTGCTATTTCATCAGCTGTAATTAGTGCCACTGGATATTCTAATTTTGCTACTTCATTTGATACTTTGAATTTATCATTATCTTGTGCACATTTCAAACTTGGTAATCTTCTATCTGCATTTCTATCATAAGCACCATAGTATGTGTATGAATCAATTTTGTATCCTGTTCCACTTGATATACTTCTATCATTACAAAATGTTTCATCGTCTAATTTTGAAGTATAAGCTGTTAGATTATTTTTATACCAATTATCTATGGTTGTTTTAATAGCTGAATTGGTACTATTTGTTTGTGCCGTTGCCAAACTTTTTGAACTATAACTTATTGGTTTTACTGTCATTCTTGTATCACTTTGATATCCTGCTACTTTATATACAACATTGCAAGATGTATTTAAACAACTATATAACTGACTTTTTACTATTTCATCATGATTATCTTTCCATGTTAATTGTTTTATTGTACCAGTTAAGGTGAATTTCTTAGTAGAAGCATCAAATGTATAACCTGTTCCATAATTATATTTTTTTGTATTAGAAAACCAGTCATATACTATTGTTTCATTATTTTCATGTAATTCAAAGTCTTCGTTGTATTTATATCCAGTGTATGTTGGATCCCAATACTTACTATTGAATGGTGATTTTCCTATAGATGTTATTTTGCCTGTATCTGTTGTTGATTTACCTGAGTAAATCAAACGGATGCTTCCATCTCCATTACGGCGAATGATTCTCCAAGTAAATCCGGCAAATGATACATAATTATTCTTTACTGCTCCTCTATAATAATAGCTTTCCCCATCATCATCTTCAGCCATATATAGTCCATCTGTTTCTGTATCATTTGGTGCTATTTTACTAAAGTTAGGTATTCCTTTTGACTTGATATTAGTTTTAGCAATATCTACTGATGACTCATGATTATTCATTACTAGCATACAATCTGATAACTTAGTAAATCCATTATCTTTACAATAAGTATCTTCTGCTTGTGCTACGGTATCACTTGTTTGTCCATAGACATTTACTTTTACTTTATATATTAGTCCACCATTATCATTTTGAGGATTATAATTTACATCTACCCATAATCTTAATCGATATTTGATTTCTGTATCTCCTTGTTGATTTAGATTACCGACAAATAAACTCATCATATCTGCTGGTCTTCCTGTATAGACATTTCCCGATGGTTCTTCATAATATGTTCTTGGTGCCATTACCTCTGTTTCTGTTCCATCACTATTTAGTTTAGTTAGATAGAATTTTATATTTTTACCAGAAAATGTATTGCCATTTTCTTCCTTTGCTGCTATTTCATAATTTATATCAGTATTACCTTTTATAAATGATTTAACAGTGAAATCAAAGTATTCACCAGTATTCTTTCTTTTCTTTCCGGTTGCATCAGTAGTTGGTAGGGCATCACTTAATGCTATAGAATTAGTAGATTCAGTATAAGTCATACTGACTGCTCCCGTTGTAATTGTATTTGCTTTTTGACCAATACCACTATAGACAAATGCTGCATAGCTAATGCCTATTACTATTAGTAATAAAAATATAGAAAAACTAATTGTTATAATACTATTTATTTTATTTTTATTCATTATATACTTCCTCCTATTATCTTTCTAGACACAAAAAAGATAAGCCTTAACATTAGACATATCTTTAAGTACAATAAAAGAATGTAGTTTTTACTGTTTAATTGGGTAATGACCACCCTATTAACTAGATATAAACTATATATATTCATGATTAGGTCATCTCTACTTTCTTTTACCTTATAACATAATACCATTTTAGCAAACAGGTTACAATTAATTAATAATTATTAGTGTAATAGAAGAACTAAATTAATTCTCCACAAACCAGTATCAGATGTCGCCACCCTATTATTTTTCGCTGAATTTTATTTTAAGTTAAGTCCTGCATATATATTTTTAAACCTTCAAACTTATATTCACACTTGCGCTGAAATCTCTATAATGCTTTGTATGGCACATTGGACATTCGTCCTTTCTTATACTTAAATTATTTAACTCTTTATTTTGAAACTCACACGCACTACATACTTGACTGCTTGGATAATATTTATCTATTTGTATTAATTTTTTGTTATTCCATAAAGCTTTATATTTAAGTACTCTAATTATTTCTCCAAGTGGGTTGAACTTAAGCTTTTTGCTATATTATGGTCCTTGTACATACGTTTAGCATCTAGATCTTTACACACAATTATGTCATGTTCTTTTATTAATTTATTTGTTATATCGTGAATTAAATGTTTTCTAGCGTTTCTTATCTTTTGTCATAGCCTTTGTATTTTAAGCTTTATTTTATATCTATTTTTACTTCCTGCCTTGCATCTAGCTAAAGCTCTTTGAAGTCCTTTTAGTCTTTTACTTCTATCCTTTATTATATTTTTAATTTTTTCATTATGTGATGTTACTATCAAATTCTTTATACCAAATTATACTTTGAGTAGTAAACATAGATTTATATATATCTTCTTCTACTAAAATGCTAACGTAATATCTTTCGGCGACTTTTCTTATAACCGCACTTCTAATTTTTCCATTTATACTTTCTTTATTTCTATATCCTTTTATTTTTACCCATTTTAATTTAGAAAGCTTAACCAATCTTTTTTCTAAATCAAGTTCTATCGAATTATATACTTTTTCTTTATAGGTACTTACCACATTATTGGTTTTATAACTATCTTTAACCCCTTTTGCTTTAAATTTAGGAAAACCACCTTGCTTAAAGAAATGGTCATAAGCACATTCTAAATCATTTGAAGTATTTCTAAGAGAACAGCTATCCACCTCTTTTAAAAATGGATACTTCTAGTTTTATTTATTAAAATCTTTTTATAACTTTCCTATCATATAAAAAATCCAGGCAGAGCAACCACCTGAATCTTTTATATTACTAATCTAAAAGTTTTTATCTCTTAAGAATGGTGGTAAATCATAATCACTACCTAAAACTTCTCCATCATCGTCATCTGTTGATGTATCAATTCTTGGAAGTGGTGAACCATATCCCATCTCTTCACTTCTACTACGTCTTGTAGGTTGGACATTAGAAAATACTGGTTTTTGTGTATCTTCCTTAGTTTTCTTATCAAATCCTGTAGCAATTACAGTAACAATAACTTCATCAGATAAGTTTTCATTAATAACTGATCCAAAGATAGTATTAATATCAGTTCCTGATGCTGCTCTTACTACTTCTGCTGCTTGTTCAGCTTCAAATAATGTTAAGTTAACACCACCAGTTATATTAATAATGGCATCTGTTGCTCCTGCTATACTAGTTTCTAATAATGGACTAGATACGGCTTGTTGAGCTGCTTCTATAGCTCTATCTTCTCCCATACCTATACCAATACCTATAATAGCATGACCTGAATCTTTCATAACTGATTGAACATCAGCAAAGTCAAGGTTAACAAGTCCAACTACAGCAATTAAATCTGAGATTGATTGAACACCTCTTCTTAATACATTATCTACTTCTTTAAACGCTTCTAGCATTGGAGTAGTTTTATCTATAATTTCTCTTAATCTATCATTTGGTATAACGATTAAAGTATCAACGTGTTTTTCAAGTTCAGATAATCCTCTTAGTGCATTATCCATTCTCTTCTTTCCTTCAAAAGTAAATGGTTTTGTAACAATTGCTACTGTTAATGCTCCTAATCCTTGAGCTATTTCTGCAACAACAGGTGCACTACCTGTACCTGTTCCTCCACCCATTCCACAAGTAATAAAAATCATATCAGCACCAGTTAAGGCATCTTCTATTTCTTTTTTACTTTCAAGTGCTGCTTCTCTACCAATATCAGGTTTACTTCCTGCTCCTAATCCATCAGTAAGATTAGCACCTAACTGTATCTTAATATCTGCTTTTGAATTGTTTAATACTTGTAAGTCAGTGTTTGCAACGATAAATTCAACACCTTTTACACCAGCCTCAACCATTCTATTAACGGCATTTCCTCCACCGCCACCTAAACCAATAACTTTTATTTTCGCTAATTGATCCATTTCTAGTCCATTTCCCATGTTCGTTCCTCCTTAACTGTTAATCATAAAAATGGTGCAAAAACTTATGAATCACGTTTTCGCCTCCTGCATTTCTTTTCTTTGGTGATAAAAATACTTCTATTGCATCCTGTGGAAACATAGAAATATCTTCTTCTGTTAATAAGCATTTCTTATAAAAATATTTAATAGCTCCAAAGGCACTTGTATATTTATTATGTCTTGCTCCCATCTGTTGCATATCAAGGCAACTAGCATTACGGGAAAGAACATCTTCTACTATATAATTAAATCCAGCTAACTCGCTGATACCACCTACTACAATTATATAACTAATTTCTCGTTTTGTTAAGCGATTTATCTCATTTTTTGCAAGTTTTAAGATTTCATTCAAGCGTGATTCTATTACTTTACTTATCTCATTTTGGGTTATAGTTATATTTTTATTTTCTAAAGTTACCACTTCAATACTATCATTTTTATCAGCATATCTTGGTACTGCTAAAGCAAATGTTTCCTTTAAATGCCTTGCCGTTTTAATATCTACTTTATAAACAAATGATATATCTTTATCAACACTACTACTACCTAATGGTATATATGAATTTTTTATCATAATACCTTTATTAAATATAGAAATAGTAGTAACATCTCCTCCTAAGTTAATAATACAACCTAGCTTTCTATCAAGTGAGTTATTAGAAACAGCATAATAATCTGCCTGACTTTTATAGACTATATCAACAATAGATATACCAAGGGATGATACTATACCAATCAAAGGATATATTTCACTTTTTAAACTAGATGATACAACTGCTTTAGCAAATAATTTATCCCCTTCTTCTCCAATAGGATTACTAACACTTATGTTATCATCTACTGTAAAAGAAATAGGAAGGACACTAACTAGTTCTCTTGTATCATCATAAGTATTTTTTCTAGCATCTGTTAATACTCTTTTAATATCGCTACCTCTTACAACATTATTTTTAATATCAACAAGTCCTGTTTCAATCGTCATTCTTGCTGTATTAGATGGAATAAGTAATATTATTTCTTTTATCTTCATTCCTATTTTCTCTTCTGTCTTTGAAATAGCTAATTTAATAGAATCCTTCAATTTTTTATCATTATAAATAGTATTTTTCTTTATACCCGAACTTCTAATAGAGGTAGAAGCTAAAACATTGCATTTATCATTAAAAGCATTAGCAACAATAACTTTTATTTCCTCATTACCAACATCCAAACTAGTTATAAGTTGCATTTAATCACCCCTATCTTTTTTCATTATACTATAAAGTTCTTATCTTTAAAAGAGTTTCTAGAACTTTTTTGCTAATTTAAGGTTTAAACTCATTCCTTTTTCTATTTTTGTACCAGCTGGAACACTTTGTTCTACAACATAACCACTACCTTCTAAAGTAGGTGTAATATCAAGTAGTTTTAATAATTCTTCAGCTTGCTTTCTAGATAAACCTGTTAAATCTGGTAGAGTTAAATTATTATCATTTGTTATTAAGAACACTTTAGAATTACTAGTTAGTTTTTCATTAGCATTAGGATACTGGGAAATAACTTTATCTCCATTACCTATTTTTACTATTTGCATACTTTTCTTAGTTAAATCATCACATACACTATTAGTATTTTTATTCTTATAAGATGGTAATTTATAAGTAGTTAATTTAGAAACACTCTCATCAGTAGGACTTGTTCCATAGTATTTACTTATATTAACAACTATTTCTTTAATAGCATCCCAAATAATTTTTTGTTTACCACCTGCTGGTCTTTTAACGGAAGCATAGATAATAACTTTAGAATCCTCTTTTGGATAAATACCTGCAAAAGATGATATTATATCACTACTTCCTGTTAAATAACCACTACCATTTTCATCAGCTATTTGAGCAGTACCTGTTTTTCCAATTAAGTCATAGCCTTCTAGTTTATAGCCTGCTCCTGTATTACCATGTCCATTAACTGTCTCCCACATTAAGTCTTTCATCTTATTAACTGTTTCTTCACTTGCTACTTTATTTACTTCACATCTTTTACCTTCATATACAGTTTCATTGTTATTAGAATCTACTATTTTAGAAACAATATATGGTTTTAGCATTGTACCTTTATTAGTAAGAGAAGTTAAGGCTTGAATATTTTGAATAGGTGTTGTTGTTATACCTTGACCAAATCCAGCATTAAATATTTCTGTTTCGTATTTAAAGTCTAGTTTACCCGTTGCTTCATTAGGAAGAGTTATTCCTGTTTTCTTAGAAAACCCTAGTTTTTTAAAGTAACTTCTTAACATATTAGCATTCATGTGTCTTTCTATTAAGTTAATGACACCAACGTTACTAGATAATGCAAAACCTCTATCAAAAGTTATATTACCCCAACCTGCTCTATTCCAATCTCCTATTTCTGTACCATCTTTAGTAACATATACTCCTGAATGATATGTTTCATTTCCATTATAAACACCATTTTCCATAGCAGCCATATAGGTAAAGATTTTCATAGTACTACCTGGTTCATAAGGAAGTGCAATATTAAGGTCTAAATAATTAGTCATATTTCTTTTATTAGGGTCAAATGATGGCGAAGTAGCAGATGCTAAGATAGCTCCTGTATTAGCATCTGCTATCATAATAGTAAACCATTCAAATGATGATTTTGTTGCAGCTTCATTTAGTGCTTGTTCAACAAAGAATTGAATATTATTATTTATTGTTAAATAGATATTTTTACCATCTGAAGCTTTCTTACTAACTTCTTTTGTCCCAGCTATTTTATAACCTCTTAAGTCTTTCTGATAAGTAGTATAACCATCAGTTCCT
>RKAV01000069.1 GCA_014846175.1 bacterium
ATACTTTACTATTTTCATTATCTTCTATCATATTCTTCCCTTTTAATATAAATAGTAATTAATTGACTTTGAATCGGTGCATAATTTGGATGATGTTTAGCTATTTCTTCTGCTTTTTCATATTCTTCTCTTTTAATATAAATAGTAATTAATTGATTTTGAATTAAAATATCGTTTGGATACTTCTTAGCTAGTTCTATAGCTTCAACATAATTTTTTGTATTTATAAAATTTTTAATTAATTTGCTATCTTCTTTAGCTTTACTCCATCTATATAAAGTTGTGGAACTTATATTAAATTCCTGTGCTACTTCTTTTACAGTTTTTTGTTTTAATAAATGAAGTATCTTATTTTTAAATTCTTGATCATACATGTTAAATCCCCCCACGTGTTTCTTATTGTAATTAATAATAAATGATAAGTCAATTAGAAGATATCATTAAAGAAAAGACTTTTTAAGTTCTTTTTATAAGTTAACTTATCATTATCTTATATTTTTAGCTTTTTTCTTTTTATATTCTTCTTTTTGTTTAGCTAAATATTTCTTAATTCTGCCTAATGAATCATGATTAGATAATTCAATCTTTGGAAAAGCATTTAACATATGAAGCATTAAGGCCTTATTCTTAATAATTTCACTTCTAACACGCTTACTTATTTCTTCCGTTGCATCTTTAGCAGTAAATTTCATACTAGCTATTTTTACTTGACACATTGTTGTAATAGTTATAATAACATCTACAAGAAAAATAACAAATAAAACTATTGCTATGATAAATAGAGCTTTTAATGGTAAACTTTTAATAATTCCTTCAATAAAAGGATGAATAACTCTAACTATCACTACTCCACCAAGACCAAACAAACAAGAATTTTCTAAACAAACACGTCCAGAAAGATTAAATTTCTTTTCTGTATAATCCCACCATCTAGCATGAAATATTTTTTCTAATATTAAGCTAGTCATATATTCCATTATTGTACAAACAAAAGCAGACATAACAAATAAAGTAATAAGGTCATGGTTATACTTAGCTAAAAACAAGTTCATTATGACACAACTGAACCCATAAATAGGTAAGTATGGACCAAGACAGAAACCTCTATTCATTACTAGTTTCTTATTGTTAATAGAACAACATGTTATTTCTGCTAGATAGCCAATAAAAGAATAAAGCATAAAGCATAAAAACCAATAACAAAGTGTATAAAACATCTAACCCTCCTAATCAAAGAATAATGTTAATAAAAATATTAAAACCCCACTAATTAAACCATATATTGTCATATTTTTATTTTTAGTATCTTTTACTTTTGGAAGAAGTTCAAAAAATACTAAGTAGAATAACATTCCTAATACTAAAGAAAGAAGTATTCCCATAAAAGTATTGCTAGCACTAGTTAGTTTTAATAAGTAAGGAATTAATCCTCCTAAAAAGGTAGAAACACTAAGTAAAATCATAGGGATATTTAAACTTTTCTTATTAGAACTTTCTGAATAAACACTTCCAATCATTACACCTAATGGTAAGTTATGGATACCAACACCTACACTCATCATTATTCCTACTGATATATCAGTAAGCGTAACAAAATAAATCGCCATTCCCTCTATTATGTTATGAATAATCAAAACAATTATAGAAAGTAGACCAATATGATGGATGTTTTCTTTTACTTCTTTGTTAGTTTTTAAATGGTCATGATGATCTGGTACAAAATGATCTAGTAATTTAAACATTAAAAAACCTACTAAAGCAAAGATAACAAATAAATAGAGTTTTCCAAAACCAAAAGTTTCTATTGCTTCTTTTAAAAGGTCAAATATCATTAACATTATAAGTAGAGAAAATGCTAATGAAAAAATGTAATCCATCATTTTTCTTTTTTTATTTAAAAAGAAGGAAAAAATTATCCCTACTACTAGGAATAATCCCAATAGAAAGGTAATAAATAGTGAAAGATTCGAACTCATTTTTACCCCCTAAATGTAACTAATAAAATAACGGCAACAGCAAGTAAAATACGATAAATCATAAATACTTTAAAGTCATGTTTTTTCAAGTATTGTAATAAAAATTTAATACAAATTAATCCTGTTACAAATGCTATTAAAATACCTACTAAGAAGATTGCCATATTAGCTGCTATTAAAGCAACAGCTTCTCCTTTAATAAATTGTAATAAGCATGCTCCTAAAACAACAGGGGCAGATAAATAAAAGGAAAATTTTGCTGCATCTTCTCTATTTATCTTTAAAGCTCTAGCACAAGCAATAGTAGTACCACTTCTACTAAATCCTGGAATTAAAGCAAATACTTGACTACAACCAATTAAAAATGCATCTTTATAAGATATATCTTTAACTTCTTTTTCTTCTTTAGATTTTTTATCTATTACATAGATAATTATTCCCATAAAAATTAAAGCTAGAGCTATTAAATAGTAATTAGTTCTAATAGCATCTTCTATTATATCTTCAAATAGTAATCCTGCAATAGCAGCGGGAATAGTAGCAACTATTATTTGAAAGAATATTTTACCTTCTTTATCTTTAACTCCTTTTGTTACTCCTTTAACAACCATATTTAAAAAGTCTTTAAAGAAGAATACTGCTATAGCAAGTAATGTTCCAAGATGAAGAGCAAGGTCAAAACATAAAGCTAAATCACTCCCCATACCTTTTCCAATACCAAAAACATCTCTAAAGATAATTAAGTGGGCACTTGATGATATTGGTAAAAATTCAGCTATACCTTGAACTATACCAAGGATAATTGCTGCAATAATATTATTCATAATACTAACCTCTTTTCTAAATAAAATTATAACAAACTAGTAAGGAAAAAGAAAGGTTTACTTTCTTATTAATTATTCCTTTTCTAGTTTTATTCCTAAGTCTTCTAATTGTTTTTTAGCAACTTTATTAGGTGCTTCACTCATAAGACAACTAGCACTAGCTGTCTTAGGAAAAGCAATTACATCACGAATGTTATCTGTTTCTGTTAATAACATCGTAAGTCTATCTAGTCCGATAGCAAGTCCTCCATGAGGAGGTGTTCCATATTTTAAAGCTTCAACAAAGAAACCAAATTTTTCTTCTATATCTTCTTTAGTTAACTCCAAAGCTTCAAACATTTTTTCTTGTACTTCTTCGTTATGAATACGAATAGAACCTCCTCCTGCTTCGTAACCATTAATAACTATATCATAGGCCTTAGAATAACAATGTGCTTTATCATTTATTAATTTATCTATATCACTATCTAATGGAGCTGTAAAAGGATGATGACAAGCAACAAACCTATTTTCTTCTTCACTCCACTCAAATGATGGAAACTTAGTAACCCATAACAATTTATAGTCTTTTTCTTTAATAAGATTTAACTCACGTGCTAATTTACATCTTAAAGCTCCTAATGTTTGGTAAACTATATTTTTATCATCAGCAGCAAAGAATAATATATCATTATTATGCATATTTAAATTAGCTACTAACTCTTCTTGCTCTAAAGCTGATAAAAACTTACTAATACCACCAGTAAACTCATTATTTTCATACTTAACAAAAGGAAGTCCTTTTGCTTTAAATATCTTAACAAACTCTGTTAATTCATCTGTTTTCTTTCTTGAAAAGTAACTAGCATTGTTTTCTACTTTTATACAAGCTATAGTAGTATTATCACTAAGAGCATTAGAAAATACTTTAAATTCTGTATTTTTAAATATTTCTTTAACATCATTTATTTTCATATCAAATCTTAAATCTGGTTTATCAGAACCATAATATTTGATAGCATCATCATACTCCATTCTCTTAAGTGGAAGTTTTATATCAATACCTTTTATTTCTTTAAAGACATGAGCAATTAACTCTTCTGTTAAACTCATAACATCTTCTTCATCAACGAAACTCATTTCCATATCAACTTGTGTAAACTCTGGCTGTCTATCACTTCTTAAATCCTCATCACGGAAACATTTTGCTATTTGAAAATATTTCTCCATTCCCCCTACCATTAGTAGTTGTTTAAACAATTGTGGGGACTGAGGAAGAGCATAGAATTTACCTTTATTTACTCTACTTGGTACTAAATAATCTCTTGCTCCTTCAGGAGTTGATTTACAAAGAATTGGTGTTTCTACTTCTATAAAACCTTTACTATCTAAAAAGTTTCTAATAGCAAGTGTAATCTTATGACGAGTTATTAAGTTATCTTTTAAATTACTTCTTCTAAGATCAAGATAACGATATTTTAGTCTTGTATCTTCTAAAGCAGTTGTGTCATTAGTAATTTCAAAAGGTAAATCACGAGATGAATTTAATAATTCTATATTTTCTAATTCTACTTCAATATCACCAGTTGGAATATTTTTATTCTTAGATTCACGTTCTCTAACAATACCTTCTACTTTTAAAACAGATTCACTTTTTAAAGTACTTGCTACTTCATAAACATCTGAAGAGCGAGCTACTAACTGAACAATACCGCTTCTATCTCTAAGGTCAATGAAACATACTCCACCTAAATCACGTTTCTTTTGTACCCAACCATATAGTGTTACTTTTTTATCTTTATTAACTAATCTTAAACTATTATTTTCTATTACTTTCATCTAAAACACTTCCTATTCATCTTCACATTGACATTCATCGTGATCACATTCACAACTACATTCATGAGAGCAACCACAATCACACTCATCACTATCTGTTGTTAATTTTTCATCTAAGTAGTAGATTAAAACATCTAAACTAATTATTTCTTCTTCTTTTGTTTTATTATTTTTGATTTTTACTTCGTTATTAGTTAAATCTTCACTATTTAATATTGCAATAAACTTACTATTTAAGCGATCAGCTTGTTTAAACTGTCCTTTAAGTCCACGATTAGTATATTCTGTTTCAACAATAAAGCCAGCCATTCTTAATTCTTGAGCTAGATATAAAGCATATTTCTTTTCATCTTCATTAACATACATTAAGAATAAATCAACATAATCAACTATTGGTAATTCTACTTTTTCAAGTTCTAAAGCCATTACTAAACGTCCTATTCCAGAAGCAAAACCAATACAAGGTGTCTCTGGTCCTCCTAGTTCTTTAACAAGATTATTATATCTTCCTCCAGCTCCTATTACATTATTAGAACCAAATCCTGCTACTTTAGCTTCAATTTCAAAAACAGTATGACTATAATAATCAAGTCCTCTTACGATAGATGGATTTACTTCATAATCTATTTGCATAATATCTAAATAGTCTTTTACTTTAGAAAATCTTTCTTTAGATTCTTCATTTAAGTAATCAATAGTCTTAGGAGCATTCTTTAATATTTCATTATCTGCATCTACTTTACAATCTAGAATACGAAGAGGATTTTTCATAAATCTTTCTTTACAATCATCACAAAACTCATCAATATGAGGTCTAAAATATTCGATTAAAGCTTCACGATAATTATTGCGAGAAGCAGTATCACCTAAACTATTAATATTAACTTTTATTTCTTTTAGTCCTAATAGTTTATATAAGTTAACAGCTGCTGAAATAATTTCGGCATCACTTAGTGGATCATCACTCCCTAGTATTTCCATACCAAATTGGGTTAATTCTCTATCCCTACCTGATTGTGGTCTTTCATAACGATACATGGTACCATTATAATAAACTTTTACTGGTTGAGCGGCATCTCCATACATTTTATTTTCGATATAACTTCGACAAACTCCAGCTGTTCCTTCTGGTCTTAAAGAAAGATGTCTTTCCCCTCTATCAATAAAGTCATAAGTCTCTTTTGTAACAATATCAGTAGTTTCTCCTATTCCTCGATGAAATAACTCACTTGATTCAAAAATAGGTGTTCTTATATAGTTGTAATTATACTTTTCCATTACTTGGTCGATTACTGTTTCAACATATTTCCAAATCTTTGCTTCTCTTCCATAAATATCATTTGTACCTTTTGGTCTTTGTATCATTCTTTTCTCCTCCTTAAAATAAAAAGATAGCACCTCTTAAGGACAGATATTCCTGTGGTGCCACCTTAATTTATACTCTAAATAACCGTATCGAGGTTGAACGCTTCCTTTGTTAACTGGATGTCTTCTATTTTAATTTCTATAAGTATTTACACCAACCATACTCTCTCTAATTAGATTTTAAAATATACTCTTTCCAAAGAAGATAAGCCTATTATATAACATTTTTTTGTGCTTAGCAATTTATTTTTTACAATAATTATATAAAACTAATCTTCATACATTATTTCAATAAGTGATATGTCTTCCCCTAGTTTATTTATATAATCATTTCCTAATTTATTTTTTAGTTTTTCAAATTTCTTAATAAACTCATCAGCAGGTAACAAAAATAAATCAAGTGAAGACAAAACTAAATCTTTAGCATAATATACACCATTTCTATCTAAATAGTTAAGTATTTTATATATATTTTCTGCATCCATTTTTGCAATTGTTTCAGTATCAAAGTTTTCTTTTAATATTAGTATATCTATATCATCTAATCCCATTTTTCTTAACTTTACTCCTATTCTTCTCATTAAAATCAAATTTACTAAGGTCATATCTTTTTATTTGTTCTTTTACATCTATTCCATATCTTTTCTTTAAAAAACCAGGTTGCTTACCAAGAAAAAAATTTAGTTTTCTATTTATTATTAAAGGTATATTATCATTAAAATAATTTATCAATGTAGAATATTCAGCTATTTTTATCAAAATAGATAATTGTTAAAATAGACGAAGTTAATCTTATATCACTTATTTAACATGCTTTTTAGAAGTAAATAATTTTTGATAGCTCTTATGTCCTTCGCTATGAAGTATATCCCTAATATCCTCTATTTTAGCATGGTCTAGAATTTCTGATGTAAATAATTCCGTATGATTATTATATACTTCGTTATAAAGTGTTTCCTTAACTTCTTTTATATTAGCTTGTGATAAAATAATTGAATTAAGCAATTCTAGATAATCTTTATATTTTTCACCATTTATTATAGCTATAGTTTCTTCTAAAATAGTAGAACCAAAAGTAAGCCCTGCAGCTATAGCTAAATTCCATTCTTTATCTAATCCTAATTTTTCAACTTCAATTATTAAATTCTTATTACAAGACAAAGCAAATGTATTTTTGTTTATGGCTTCTTTTCCATATTTTTCT
The DNA here is from genome assembly GCA_014846175.1 of bacterium. GTDB lineage: Bacteria > Bacillota_I > Bacilli_A > RF39 > UBA660 > Onthousia. Next base: position 7,188 of record RKAV01000069.1, read on the forward strand.
TCTATATATTCATAAGTTTCTTTTAAACTATTAGGTTCTGTTGATAATACATGTAAACAAGATTCTATAGAAGAAAAGGATGCATTTTGTTGTTTTAAATAGTTAATATTTTCCTTTATAGCATCAACATTTCTATAAAGAATACTTGGACACTTTTCTATATTTTCCCCACTTACTTTTAATTCATTTATTAAATAGTTTAATGTTTTATCAATTTCTAAATACTCTCCATGAGTAAGTATATTATTATTAATAATGTTTCCACTTAAAATATTATATTTATCACATAATATTTTTAATGTATATTCACCTATCATATTTTCTCCTCCTTATTATTTAATTTTAATTTTTTGC
>RKAV01000081.1 GCA_014846175.1 bacterium
ACATAGAAGAAAAAGAGGCATAAAGATGAATAAGAGAACTATAGAAGTAGTAACTAATAAAGATTTAAATAAAATAGAGGCATTAAATGATTTTTGTCTTCGTAACGATGTTGAAAATATAAGTAAAAATATTTTAGCTAGCAAAGAATTATCACCAGTTGTTTTTGAAGATTATTTAGCATATTTTGATAATGATAAAGTAATAGATTATTGCTTTATTCATGGAGAAAAAGATTTAGGTAAAGGTTTTCTATCATTTCCTGTTCTTTTAAAATCAAGAAAAAGTACTACTTTTGTTGAAACAGCTACTGATTATGCTTTTTCTAGGGGACTTGATGAAGTGTCAATTATGACTAAAGATAATAATTTAAAAAACATTTTGAATAAAATAGGTTATATATCTTTAGGAACTTATAATGATATGTCTTCTTATGTTTTAGGTAAAGAAGATAAAGAGAAAGGAAAAATAAGGATATGAAAAATTTAAAACGAAATAGTTTTATTATTCTAATTGTAACATTATTTGTTTTATTTTTAGTACTTAAAGATGATTATAAGAACATTATCTCCATTATTACAACAATGGATATAAAATTTGTTTTTATTGCAATTATTCTTTACATCACTTATCTTTTCTTTCATGCTTTAGTAAATTATTTGTGGGTAAATGAGAAAGAAAAACTATCATTGGCACAAGCATTTCAGCACATGATAATTACTCAGTTTTTTAATGGTATTACTCCATTTTCTACAGGTGGTCAACCAATGGAAATATATATGTTAAAGAATCATGGTTTTCGTTATACAAAAGCTACCAATGTTATTATGCAAAATTTTATTGTTTATCAGTTAGCACTTGTTATTTTTGGCTTATTTGCAGTTATTTATAATTTTTTTACTGGTTTACTAGTTTATAAAAGCATTTTAACTACACTTATTATTTTAGGATTTTTAATAAATACTATGGTAGCTGTTATTATGTTACTTGTAGCAACAAGTAAGAAATTTACTAAATCATTATTAACCATTATTACTAAATTAGGTAATGGTTTGCATTTTATCAAAAATAAAGATAAATTCCTAGCTAAATGGGAAGAAAGATTAGAAGACTTTCATAAATGTACTAGGGAAGTTAAGGAAAAAAAAGGTATGTTTGTATTAGGAATACTTTTAAATCTTATTAGTTTAACTTGCTATTATGCAATTCCTTTATTCTTAGTTTATAGTCTTCATGATTATAACTCTATGACATTCTTTACATCAATAGTTGCTAGTGCCTACGTTCTAATAATAGGTTCTTTTGTGCCTATACCAGGTGCTACTGGTGGAATTGAATATGGTTTTTTAGAAATATTTTCTAGTTTTTTACCAACTACTAGTGTTAGAGCAATTATGATAATTTGGCGTTTTATTACATATTATTTAGGAATGATATTAGGGGGAATATTATTTAGTTTTCATAAGGAAGGAGACAAAGAATGCGAATAGGACTTTTTACAGATAGTTATCCTCCATATATAAATGGTGTATCTACTAGTGTTGAAACTTTAAAATATGCTTTAGAAGCAGAAGGACATATTGTTTATGTTGTTACTGTTGGTCAAGATGCAACTACTTATTCTTATGATGAGGAAAAACATATATTAAAAGTACCAGGTTTACCACTTGGAATATATGATTATAGAGCTGCTAGTATTTATCCTTTAAAAGTTATTAAAAAGATTAGGTCATGGAACTTAGATGTAATTCATTCACAAACAGAATTATGTATGGGTATCTTTGCTAGACTTTTAGCAAAACAATATCATATACCTTTAGTACATACTTATCATACTATGTATAAAGATTATACTTATTATGTTTCTAGAAATCATAAATACTTTGATATGGGATGTAAGAAAGCAGTTGAGTATTTAAGTAAATTTTATTGTGATAATACAGCAGATGCTTTTATTGTACCAACAATTAAAACTTATCATTTATTTAGGGATGAGTATCATTACAATAAAGAAATATATATAGTACCTACAGGTATTGATTCTTCAAGATTTAATAGAGAAAATGTTGATATGTTAAAAGTTGGCGAAATGAGAAAAAAACTAGGCTATAAGAAAAATGATTTTGTTTATTTGTTTGTAGGTAGAATGGCTCAAGAGAAGAATATCTTATTTTTATTAGAAGCTATGAAAGAAATAAAAAGAAATAAAAAAAGTAATATTAAACTTTTACTAGTAGGTGATGGCCCTGATAAAGATTTATATGATAAGAAGATGAAAGAGATGGAACTTACTGATTGTGTTAAATTCTTTGGTTCTGCTCCATGGAGTGATATGCCATTATATTATCACCTTTCCCAAGCATTTCTTACTGCTTCTGTTACAGAAACACAAGGTTTAACTGTTATAGAAGCATTAGCAGCTGAAAAGCCAGTATTATGTATAGAAGATGAGGCATTTCACACAATGGTTGTGGATAAATTAAATGGTATGTTCTTTAATGACGTTTCAACTTGTGTAAAAGAAATGATAGAACTATCTACTAATAAAAAAGAATATAACTTATTAAAAAAACAAACTAAGAGTTCAATTAAATCTTATTCTTTATCATCTTTTGCAAATAGTGTATTAGATGTATATAAAGTAGCAATAGATAATTTTAATAATAGAAAAGATTTTCCTAATATAGTACATAATACTGTTAAGAAATTATTTGATAAGAAGGAGGATGAAGAATGAAAATTATCTTAAATCATAAAAGTAATTTAACTTATCAAGAGATAATTGATTACTACAATGAGTATAAAAAGATAGAAACTAGTCATGAATTAATTATTTGCCCTACTACTTGTTATTTATCTATTTTTAAAGATGTAGTCTTAGGTAGTCAAAATATAAGTCCTTATAAGATGGGAAGTTATACCGGTGAAGTGTCTGGGGAAGCTTTAAGATCATTAGGTGTTAAATATGTTTTTATCAATCATAGTGAAAGAAGACATTTAAATAATGAAACATTAGAAATAGCAAAAGAAAAATTAATAAGAGCTAAAGAGGCAGGTCTAATACCGATTCTTTGTGTAGGAGAAGAAGCTGATGAAGATACTGTTGAAGTTTTAACACATGATTTAAATTACTTACTAAAAGACTTAAGGTTTGATAACTTATATATTTCTTATGAGCCTTGTTATGCGATAGGTACAGGTGTTATTCCTAGTAAAGAAAAACTTATAGCAGTTTTTAATTATTTAAAACAAAATTATAATTATCCTTTATTATATGGGGGTAGTGTTTCAATAGATACTATTGAAGAATTAAAAAACATTCCTTATTTAGATGGAGTATTACTTGGTAAAACTAGTCTTAAACTAGAAGATGTAAAAAAATTTATTAGTAAATTATAAGGAGAATTCGACAAAATTTCTCTTTTTTTTCTCTATCATTTTTTTCTTTATTGTTATATAATTAAAATGCGTAGGCAGTATTGATGCGTGGTAGTATATGGAAGGAGAATTTATGAAAAAAACCAACGTGTTAATGATTGACGACAACGTAGAATTAGTAAACATGATAAGGGAGTATTTTAAAGACAATAATGAAATAGCGGTTACTTTAACTGCTAATGATGGGGTAGAAGGATTAAAACTAATTTTAGAAAGAGAAAATGAATATGATGTTATATTACTTGATCTTATTATGCCTAGAAAAGATGGTATGCAAGTATTAAGAGAGTTAAAAGAAAAGAATATTATTAAAAAAATTATAGTTTTAACATCGTTTAATGCTCAAAATGTTATAAGAGAAGCTGGTGAACTTGGTATTAGTTATTTTATTTTAAAACCTTTTGAGTTAATAGAATTAGAAAAAAGAATCTTAGAATGTAATACTGATGATAATTATAGTAAAAAAACTATTGATATGAGATATAATAATTTACAAGTTTCAATAACTAAAATTTTACATGAACTCGGAGTACCTTCTCATATTAAAGGTTATCAATATATAAGAGAAGGAATAGCTATTTTATTTGAACATCCTGATGTAATAGGTGGTATAACTAAAGAGCTTTATCCTGATATAGCCTCTAAATATGATACAACAGTATCAAGAGTAGAAAGAGCAATAAGACATGCCATAGAGGTTAGCTGGAATAGAGGAAATTGGCAGTTAATGGAAGAAATATTTGGACATAGTGTTGATATAGATAAAGCTAAACCAACTAATTCAGAATTTATTGTAACAGTAGCAGATAAGCTTAGATTAGAGTTTCATCAAGATGCAGTTAGAAACTAGTATTAGACTTTTAATCTAATGCTTTTTTTTCATTGACTTTAAGGTTTTAATAAACTATACTTAAACTGTATTAAATATGTGAGGTGAATACAATTTATGGAACGAAAAATAGAAAAATTCTTTTTAAGATGGAAAGAAGATAAGATAAGAAAACCATTATTATTATTTGGACTTAAACAAATAGGGAAAACTTATACTGTCTTAGAATTTGGTAGAAAAAACTATAAAAATATTGCTTACTTTAATACCTTACATAATGAAGAATTATTAAAAATATTTAAGAAGGAACGTTCTATTGAAAAACTTGTTAAAATCTTATCAGAGTTTTCTGATGTAGCAATAGAGAAGAATGATACTTTGATTGTATTTGATAATGTTGAAGATGAAGAAATAATTAAAGGAGTAAAATTATTTGGTTTTGATAGAAATGACTATCATGTAATGGCTATTACTTCAAGAAGAGAGAATCTACTTAAATTTAGTGGTGAAGAATTACAGTATAAATTTATGACAGAAATGGATTTTGAAGAGTACTTGTGGGCAAGAGGTGAGAAAGAATTAGCTGACCTTATTAGAAAAGCTTATCAAAATAAAAAAGCTTGTTCTAAACATGCTAAGATAATAGATTTATTTTATGATTACTTATTAACTGGTGGTTTTCCAGAAGTAGTTAAAGAATCATTTCAAAGTATTAGTAGAGGTTACTATGAAAGTGTAAAAGAAAAAGTAGCAGAAATACTTAGAACTTTCTTAACAGAGTGTGATAATTTAATAGATATTCCAAGGGGATTAGAAGTATTAGATAGTATTCCTAGTCAATTAGCTAAAGAGAATAAAAAGTTTCAATATGGGGTTTTAGGATATGGTAGAAGAGCTAAAGAATATGAAAATGTTATTAAATATTTAGTTAGTAATCAACTTCTTTATAGAAGTTATAAAATAAGAACAATAAAATCACCATTATCAAGTTGTCGAGAATTAGATAGTTTTAAACTATATTATCCTGATGATGGTATTTTATCTGGAAGATATCATTTAACTAAGAAGCAATTATTAGAGAAATCTGATTTAAAATATACTCTTTTTGAAAATCATATTGCTCATACTTTATTTGAAGCAGGTTATTCATTATATTATTATCAATCAGAGGGAAAAGCTGAAGTTAACTTTGTTATTCAAAACAGAATGGGTAAAGTTATTCCAATAGAGATAGTTAAGCAAGGGTCTAAATCTAAGAGTTTATCTGTTTTTATGAAAAAGTATGTAGTAACAGATGCTTATAGAATTACGGAAAATAATTTTTCTATTAAAAAAGGTGTATATTATTTACCAATTTATGCAGTTTTTTGCTTAAATGAACAAATATATTAGAAAGAAGGATATAAATGAAAAAAGTTTTATTAACAATAATAGATGGTTTTGGTTATCGTGAAGAAAAGAAAGGAAATGCGGTAATTGCAGCTAATCCAGAAAATATTATTTCTTTGTGGAATAAATATCCACACACAACTTTAGAAGCTAGTGGCGAAGCAGTTGGTCTTCCTAAAGGACAAATGGGAAATAGTGAGGTTGGGCACTTAAATATTGGAGCAGGAAGAGTGGTAGACCAACCACTTATGCAAATTAATCATGCGATAGAAGATGGAAGTTTCTTTAAGAATGAAGTTCTTTTAGATGTTATTAATCATTGTAAAAAAAATAATTCAAACTTACATTTATTTTGCTTACTTAGTGATGGAGGAATTCATTCACATATAAATCACTTATTTGCTATGTTGGACTTATGTAAACAAGAAAAATTTGCTAATGTTTATGTTCATGCTTTTTTAGATGGACGTGATACATTACCTAATGTGGCTTTAACATACCTAGATAAGTTAGATGCTAAATTAAAAGAACTTGGTATTGGTAAATTAAGAGATGTATCTGGTAGATATTATTCTATGGATAGAGAAAGAATGTGGAATTTAACTAAAAAATATTATGACTTATTAGTACATAATAAAGGAGAAAAGATTTCATCTTATAAAGAATATATTAATTCTTCTTATAAAAAGGGAATAATGGATGAATTTATTGTTCCGGCAAGATTAATGGATGAAGGAAACTTAAAAGAAAATGATGGTATGGTAATGATAAATTTTAGACCAGATAGAATTACACAATTATTTACTGCTATAACAAATAAAGATTTTAAAGAGTTTTCAAGAACTGACTTTAAAAATACTAAATTAGTAACAATGATGATGCCTGAACATACAGTTATTTCAACACCAGCATTTACTCCAATGCATCTTACTAATACCTTAGGAGAATATGCAGCATCTAAAGGACTTAAGGTTTTAAGAATAGCAGAAGCTAGCAAATATCCACATGTTACTTATTTCTTTGATGGTGGAGAAGAAAAAGATTTACCTAATACTGATAAAATTATAATTCCAAGAAAAGATGTAGCTACCTATGATTTGTATCCAAAGATGAGTGCTTATGAAGTGGCTGATAAATTAATTGAAGTAATGGATAATTATGATTTAATCATTTTAAACTTTGCTAATTGTGATATGGTTGGGCATACTGGTAAATTTGATAAAGTAGAAGAAGCAGTTAAAGCAGTTGATGAGAATATTAAAAGACTATACGATACTGCCATTGAAAAAGATTTTACTATGTTTATAACAGCTGATCATGGTAATGCAGAAGTTATGATTGATGATAAAGATGAAATAATTACTTCTCATACGACTTCACCTGTTCCATTTATTATTACTGATAATAATATTAAAAATATCAAAAGTGGTAAATTGGGGGATATAGCTCCAACTATTTTAACTTATATGGAATTAGATATACCCAAAGAGATGACTGGTAATAAGTTGATATAAAAAGTAAGAAGTTTCTAAAAGTTTAACTTTTTGCCTGATTAATCTGTACTATAACATAATCTTGTATTCTTATTTAAGATATTATCATATATTAATTATAAAGAATTGAAGAAAATTGCGAAAAGCTGTTGACATTGTTATTAAAGATTGGTATATTGTTAGCAGTGCTGAAGTTAGCACTGTAAAATCAAACTAAATGTTGTTAAAAAAATTCAAAAAAGTATTGACAACAACAATTAAGTTTGTTATATTAATAACGCAACTTGAAAAAAGAAGCAATGTTCTTTGAAAACTAAGCAAAACG
>RKAV01000003.1 GCA_014846175.1 bacterium
AGCCTATAACACTAGACCTATCTTTAAACACAATAAAAGAAAGTAGTTTTTACTGCTTAACCAGGTAATGACCCCCCCCCATGTTAACTAGATGTAAACTATATATATTCATGGTTAGGCCACCTCTACTTTCTCTTATCTTATAACTAAATTTTATCATGTAAGAGATGGTTATTCAACTATTATTTTATAAAATTAACATCATTAATTTCTTTCCCATTTCTATCCAATTTATAAGGTGAATAAATATTAGTTAGTCTTCCATCATAAATAACCTTAAACTTTCTATTTTTAGGATCTACTAAATAATAATTATTAGATAAATCTATATCTAATATATTACCCTTAATAGTCATTACCTTATTATTAATATTATTCTCTATAAATAAATCTACATTTGTTTTTTCTTTTATCTTACTTATTAAATAATTAAGTTCGTAATCAGTAAGTTCAGTTGATAAGAAAATACCTTTATAACCATAGTAACTTAAGAAATAAGCTGTATATGAATTAGTTATATTACAACTACTTGCTGCTATAAAATCATTTCCTCTTCCATCTATTATTTCATGAATAATACCTTTCTTATCTTTAATATCAAATTGACATTCATCTATATTATCATAATCATTTATATTAATACTATTACAATTAATATAATCTATCTTATAATTTTTAATTACTGGCTCTTTAAAATTCATCTTTAACTTACCAATTAATCTTTCTACTAAAGTTCTTCTTAAGACATTAATCTCTCCCATAGGAATAAATATATCATTATCCATAATAACATCTATATTATGAGAATTAAATGGTGTATTACCTAGTTTCTCAACTTGACTTATTAGTCTTTCTTTAGTAACTACAGCACTTTTAGCTCTTTCTACAATATTACCTTTTTCACTTACTATAATATTATCTTTTATAAATGTTACCTCTAAAGGTTCATTAACTTTTGCTATTACTTTAATAGTAATATTAACTTTTCTAGTAATAGTTTCAAACTTAGTTATTAATTTATGATTAGTTGTTAATGCTACAGTATCTAAAGTAGTTAACCCTATTTTATTATCTAATATAATTTTTTGCTTAGCACTACCTTTAGCTATTAATTTATCTTTCATATCATAAAGATAATTGACTATTAATCCTTTACCACTTTCTATAAATCTAATACCATCTTCTTGATTTAATTCTTTATTAAGTAAAATAGTAATCTTAGAATCATTTACATCAATTACTTTACCTATAGGAAGACCTATATGATTAGGTGACTTAGTATTTACTAAATCTTTACTATTAAGTAAATGTCCTTTAGTATAGCCTCTATAAAATAAACTTTGTAATATTTCTTTATCTGTAGTTGTTACTTGTTCTTTATTTAATATTTTTCTATAGTAGTTAGTTATAAATAATACATAAGTGGGACTTTTCATTCTACCTTCTATTTTTAAACTATCTACATAAGGGGTTAGTTTTAGAATATCTTCACTTAGATTTAATTCTTTCATAGAAAGTAGATATCCTTCTTTTATAAAAGTATTATTTTTATATAGTTTCCATTTAAATCTACAACATCCAGCACATTCTCCTCTATTACCACTTCTTCCCCCTAATACTTGTGATATTAAACATCTTCCTGAATAACTAGCACAAAGTGCTCCATGAACAAAAACTTCTTTTTCTATTGGTGTTTTAATAAGTTTTATTTCTTCTAAACTCATTTCTCTTGGTAATACTACTCTTTTTACACCTAGTTTATAAAGAAAATCAATTCCTTGAAGGGATGAATTATGTGCTTGAGTTGATGCATGAATTTCAAGATTAGGATACTTTTTAAGACATAAACAAATCATTCCAAAGTCTTGCATTAAAATAGCATCTACTCCATTTACATATAAGAATTCTACTTGGTTAAAAAAGTCTTCTACTTCCTTTTCTTTTACTAAGGTATTCATTGTTACATATATTTTAACACCATAGATTTTTCCTATTCTTATTGCTTCTTTTAGTTCTTCATTAGAAAAATTAGAAGCAAATGCTCTTGCTCCAAATTTTTTTCCTGATAAGTAAACAGCATCTGCACCACTATTAATTGCTGCTATTAAACTTTCTTTATTACCTGCTGGACATAAAAGTTCCATATAATCACTCCTCACATTCATCAATAATATAAGGTGAGGAACTACTACCATCTCCATCACTGAACGCTATTGATGATTTTAAATAAACTGTTGGAAATACGGGATCTGGTGCATAAGTATATTCATATCCAACATAAGCGTTAGATTTAACGCTATATGAAGCACCACTACTATCTATATAGGGAGTAATAAACCAAGAATAACTATTTTTATACAACCAGTCATTATTTTTACAATCAGTATAACTACCACTATCCCAATTCCATAATTCTTTAGCTAAACAACTATTTCTATTAGTAGAACTTCCTCCACTTGTGGCATATCCATAATCACTTGGATACATTACACCTACTTTTCCTATCCAACTAGCACTTCTTCCACTATATACAGCCGTTCCTCTTTCTCTTTGATAAAACATTATTGGTGTAACATCATTATATGTATTACTACCTCCCAAATACCATTTAGCATTATCTATCATACTTTTAGCATTACTTGATAATCCTGTATTAGTAAAATTACAAGGAGTTGTAGCATTATCTCGTCCAGAATAACAATTACCTGATTTTCTATTCCAGTATAAACTTCCTCCTGTAGTTTCACTATCATGATTAGGATTTAATAAATAATTAAGTCTTGCATCTGGCCAGTTATTTTTACCATAATCTGTTTCTGCCCCCGTTGAAGGATTTTTATTATCCCATGAATAATTACCAATAGATTCGTTTCTAACTATCTTTAATCTTTTTTCAATTTTTCCTGTTCCATCTTCTGTTTCAAAAATACCTATTATACGCCATAACTCATTATTAAATTTAATATAATTATTAGGATTTGCTCCTATATATCTATATTCAGTATTAGCTCTAAACTGAGAAGTAGCACTTTGTGTATAAGTCCACATTTCCTTCTTTTGGGTAGAACTAGCACTATTATAATCTAAACTTCCACTATTTGCTTTATTAATAAGTTTAGTAACAGCATTTTCCCCTTTATTACATCCTACAAACACTGCTGTACAATAGTAATTAGGAATATTATTTATATCATAATCTTTCTTTTTACTAACTTTTGCTTTACATGTTAAATGATAAGTATAAGAATCAGGGGCATCACTTTTTTTAGTATAACGTATTTTAGAAGTAGAACAGTCATAATCACTATCATTATATGGTTTAATTAAATCACTGTCAATTAAATCTTGATAAGTTATTTCTACACATCCTAACCAACTATTACTACCATGCCTTGTTATATCAACCCCTTCTTTTTGTACATAAAGTTTAGCAGCTTCAACTAATGTTTTACCATATAACTCAAATTTCTTCTTTTTATTACTATCTTGTAAACTTATAATTGATGGTGTAACCATAGCAGTAATCATTCCTAATATAGTTATAGTTACTAATAATTCAATAAGAGTAAAACCTTTTTTATTCATTAAACCATCTACCTTCTATTACTATTTTTATATTATCTCATCATCACTTCTTAATAATTCATTTAACTTATCAGTAATCTCACCTTTCTTAAAAGGCTTAGATAAGTATTCATTAAATCCCATATCTTTATATTTTTCTTCACATCCTGATAAAGCATCTGCTGTAAGTGCTATTACTGGTGTAGTAAAATTATTATCTTTCTTTAATTCATTTAATGTTTCAATACCACTCATCTCTGGCATCATTATATCCATTAAAATAATATCATATTTATTACCATTTCTTACCTTTTCTAAACATTCTTTACCTGAAAGACAAGAATCAACTTGATAATTTAAATCTTTAAGCATCTTAGTAGTAACTTTAATATTTAAATTATTATCATCTACTATTAATATCTTTTTATCACTAGTATTTACTATATCATTAGTAATAATATTCTCTTTTTTATTATTATCTATATCAATCATCTTACCAATCTTTTGTGGAACACTAATAACAAATAAAGAACCTGTTCCATATCTACTTTGTACATTAATAGAACCATTCATTAAATTAACTAATGACTTAGTAATAGCAAGACCTAATCCTGTTCCTTCAATAGTAGTATTTTTTTCATCTAAACGCTCAAACTTAGTAAATAGTTTTTCTATATTTTCTTTCTTTATTCCTCTCCCAGTATCTTGAACACTAATTATTAAATTACAAATATCATTTTTATTAATACATTTAACAGTTAAACTTACCATTCCTTTATCTGTATATTTAATTGCATTAGTTAATAAGTTATTTACTACTGTCTTAATATGAAGTTTATCACCTATTAATATATCAGGAATATCTTCCGCCAGATTCATAGTAAATGTAATAGGTTTATCACCTATTCTAGTAGAAGTAACTTTAGCTAATTTTGTTATTTCTTCTTTGAAGTTATATTCTTGTTCTACTAACTCCATGTGATTACTTTCTATTTTATTAATATCTAAGATATTACCTACTATTTCAAGTAATGTATCAGAAGCATTTTTAATATCAGTAGTATCTTCTACTACTTCTTTAGGTACTAAGTCTTTATAAGATTCTATATCTTCTGATAACCCTACAATAGCATTAAGTGGTGTTCTAATCTCATGTGACATACTAGATAAGAAATCACTCTTAGCTCTATTAGCTTTCTCAGCACTAGTCTTAGCAAGTTCTAATTGTGCTATTAATTTAACATCAGGATTTTCAATAGTAAAATACATTAGGAATGTTACAAAAACTATCATAGAAGTAGATAATAAATACTCAGGATGTCCACCTTGAATATAAGAGATAATCCCTCCTAAAATAATATAAATAATCATTGGATAATACTTTTTCTCTGTTATTCTTTTTATTTTAGTAACTAATATTAAAATCCATAATAAAGCATACCCCCTAGTAAATGTAAAAACAAATTTAACGGCAGGTCCTGTTGAATAAACTATATCTTTTTTACTAATACAAGTCATAGGTAATGATAATGTTATTAGGAAAGAACAAAAGGTAAGTACCATAACAAATATCTTACTGTATAGTATGTATTTTTCTTTTCTTTCATCTGATAATTTATCATTTATAGATATAGCTAAAACATAATAAGATACTAAGGAAGTATATATTAATATGAATAGTAGATAGCATCTTGCAAATATTTCGTTTAATGTAGGATAAATATCTATATGAAACATAAAGTAATAGGTACCAAGAGAGACAATACACCCAATTAAACATGTTATTACTATATAACTATATATTTTAGTTTCTAAGTTCTTAGCCCTAGGTTTAGAAAAATATACAATTGTAAGTAATATAATATAAATTGAACTTAATAAGGTAAAAGAATTACCTGGATTTTTAACTATCATAAACACCATCCTATCTAGTAATATAATACCATATTTTTCATAAAAAAAAAGACCTAACAACCGTCTTCTTTATTTATTTCTATGTTTCTTTCTAATTTTATTATTCTCTTTTGTAAACCACTAACTAACTTTTTAATTCGTTTACTAGACCTATCTAATTTATCTTTATATTTTTCTAGTAAGGAACGATATTTATCACAAATCTATAATCTTTACCAATTACTTTTAAAATCTCTTCATTATTGCTTATTTATATCTATTTTCCTAAGATAATAATTAAAGTAGAAGATTATATGCAATACATAGTATAATGTTTCATCTAACATTGACAAGCTCATCTTTCTAACTTACGGTGAAAGGATTCAAAGATGATCCATCGCCTTTAGTTATTAGTGTATCAGCTCTTAAATTTATGACTGGTCTTATATTAAATCGTCCAATATTGTAATGCCAATCAAGATCTCCATCGCCATCAATACTCCATTCGTATGTATGAGTATTGATGACTTTGAACGTAGCAGGTGAAAATGTCCAAATAGGTGAACCACTATATAAATAATAATCCTTATTTGATAAGTCTAAAACTCCACCAGCCATCGCTACTTCATCTGCTGTTATTAAAGCCACTGGATATTCCAGCTTTGCTACTTCGTTTGATAAATTAAATTTATCATTATTTTGATTACATTTTAATGTTGGCTTTTTATTTACAAATATTCTATCCCATGCCCCATAATTTGTGTTAGAATCTAGTTTATATCCTGTTCCACTTGATATACTTCTGTCATTACAAAATGTTTTATCAGCCAATTTTGATGTATAACTTATTAGATTATTTTTATACCAAGTATCTATATTTATTTTTATTGTTGAGTCTGTTTTATTAGTTTGAGCAGTTAGTAAATTCTTTGAACTATATCCTATTGTTTGAATTCCTATTATTGTATCATTATAGTATGCTACTACTTTATAAATAATGTCACATGTTGTTCCTTCAAAACAAGTATATAACTTTCCAGCTACAATTTCATCATGATTATCTTTCCAGATTAATTGTTTTATTGTTCCTGTTAATGTAAATTTCTTAGTTTTTTCATTAAATGTATAGCCTGTTCCATAACTATATTTTTTCGTATTAGTAAAATCTCCATAGCTATTTACAGTTTCATTGTTTTCATGTAATTCAAAGTCTTCATTATATTTATAACCAACGTAAGTTGGATCCAAGTATTTACTATTGAACCCCGAATTACCAATAGCAACATTTTCCCCTGTATCACTAGTTTTCTTACCTGAATAAATCATTCTAACAGAACCATCACCATTACGCCTTATTATTCTCCAGATAAATCCTGCAAATGATACATAATTATTTTTTACTGCTCCTCTATAATAATAGCTTTCTCCTTCATCATCTTCTGCCGTAAAAAGTCCTTCATCTTTAGTTGCTGTTTTGCTAAAGTCTGGTGTTCCTTTTGCTTTGATATTAGTTTTAGCTATATCAGTTGTTTTCTCATGATTATTTAGTACCAACATACAATCTGATAGTTTATTAAATCCATTATCTAAACAGTAAGTATCTCCTACTCTATTACTAATACTATTTACTATTATCCTACTTTTATATATCTTATTTTGAATATCATTACCAGCATCACTTGCTATCCATAAGTATAGTTTATAAGTTACACTCTTACTTTTTAGTAAATCTCTTTCATCTACTATTCTATAAGTACCCGTACCTATATCTTTTAATCTCTTTATACCTGAATCATATCCATCATTACTAACTAACTTATATTTTAGATATGTTGTATCTAAAGTATTATTAGTATCTTCTTCATT
>RKAV01000072.1 GCA_014846175.1 bacterium
TGCTGTTTTAGCAGCTGTTGCACTTGCTTCATGATTATTTAATACTAACATACAATCTGATAAAGTATTAAAACCATTATCTTTACAATAAGTATCTTCAGCTTGTACTACGGTATCACTTGTTTGTCCATAGACATTTACTTTTACTTTATAAGTTAGTCCTCCATTATCATTTTGGGGATTATAATTTTCATCTACCCATAATCTTAAACGATATTTAATCTCTGTATCTCCTTGTTGATTAAGATTACCTACAAACAGACTCATCATATCCACTGGTCTTCCAGTATAAACATTTCCTGATGGTTCTTCATAATATGTTCTTGGTGCCATTACCTCCGTTTCCGTTCTATCACTATTTACTTTTGTTAAGTAATACTTTATATTCTTACCAGAAAAAGTATTACCATTTTCTTCTTTTGCTGCTATTTCATAGTTGATATCAGTATTACCTTTTATAGATGATTTAACAGTGAAATCAAAGTATTCGCCAGTATTTTTTCTTTTCTTTCCGGTTGAATCAGTTGTTGGTAAGGCATTACTTAATGCTATAGAATTGGTAGATTCAGTATAAGTCATGCTGATTGCTCCTGTTGTTATCTTATTTTCTTTTTGACCTACTCCACTATAGGTAAATGCTGCATAGCTGATACCTACTACTATTAGTAATAGAAATATAGAAAAACTAATAGTTATAATACTCTTTATTTTATTATTATTCATTTTTATACTCCCTCCTATTATCATTATACACGCAAAAAAGATAAGCCTACAAAACTAGGCCTATCTTTAAACACAATAAAAGAAAGTAGTTTTTACTGCTCAACCAGGTAATGACCCCCCCCATGTTAACTAGATGTAAACAGGATATATTCATGGTTGGCCACCTCTACTTTCTTCTATCATTGTTGTTCATTTGCGAATTAAAATGTACACTTTTGTCGCTAACAACAAACTTTCTCTATCTTCAATGATTTAATTCTACCAAATTTTGGTTGAGTATTCAATCCCCTTTTTCGTCAAGTTAAAAGATAAGTTATCCTTCTCTTAAATCACACCTAATATTTTCACAAGATAATAAAAGAGATCAGCTTTTCATAAATTAATCTCTTTTCCAATTATTCTATCATATCATCTAATATATCAATCTCATGTCTAACATATATTTGTACATTTTAGAATGTCAATCAACAACTATTTAATAATATCAATAAATGATTGAGCAAAAGTTAAAGTATCTTTTAATTTATCTATTTTATCCTTAGTAGTTAACTTATAAACTAATTTCATTTCTTCTTCCATTTTATTAATAAAAGAGGGATTTCTATTTAAATATTTATACCAGTAAGAATTTTCTTGTAAATATTTGTAAAGATAGGGATTACTTTTTATCTTTAATTTAGTTTCTATCTGCATTAGTCCTCATAATACTTATTAATAGGTCGTTCTTGATAAGTATTTACAATAGGTTCATCCTTACTAGTTAAATCACTTAATAAACTAACTGCTTTTTCTAACCCATTAACCCCTCTTTGTAGAGTTTCTAAATCCATATTTTTAAAAATATTAACTATATCTTGAAAGTTTCCTTTATTAGTAGTTTCTATTTGTTTAGTAGTAGTATTAAACTGATTCCAAACAGTAGAGTCTTCACCATATATGTCATATAATTCATATAAACTTTGCCAGGTATTCTTTCCATTCATAACGCTAGTAGCTAGTTCTGGTCTATTCTTAATAAAACTTTTAAAACTTTCTTTTGACATATTCTTCACCTAATAAATAGTATGTTAGAAATTGATTTTATATAACTACAATAAGTTTATTAAGACAAAAAATAGAGGTTTTATTCCCCCTATTTATTAAATAAATCACTATGACTACCAGTTGCAAAAAGTAATAGAATCAATTTATCATCCTGATACTTATATACTAATAACCAATCTGGTTCTATATGACACTCATTACAATCTTTAAAAATTTTGTCGTTTACTAATTTATGATTTTTATATTTTAA
This sequence comes from bacterium, assembly GCA_014846175.1. Taxonomy (GTDB): domain Bacteria; phylum Bacillota_I; class Bacilli_A; order RF39; family UBA660; genus Onthousia. The sequence continues at coordinate 2,018 of RKAV01000072.1, forward strand.
TTCTAAGTTTCCTCCATTAGCAATAATATTTAATACTTCTAAAAATTTTATTTCATCTTTACCTTGCTTTATAATTTTTTTGAATTCTTTTTTAAAGCGACTAGTATATTGTACCTGGTACTTTGTATTTTTCAAATCAAACGTCATGCTTTTAAGTCCTCTAACATTTCATACATATTTGTATAGCTTTTTGCTTCAAGTTTTCCGTCTAGTATAGCTTCACCCTCATTTATTGCTTCCACTAATTCTTTACTAGGTTTAGGATTTACCACTTCAAATGGAACACCATCCTTATTAATCAATTGTTTTATTGCCATGTTCACATAAGTACTCATGTTTAATCCTAAATTATTTAATATACCAGTTGCTATTTCTTTATCATGTTTATCAACTTGTACGCTTATAGCTGTTGTTAAACTTTGCATAGAACCTCACCTCTTTCATATTTAAATATTATCATTATTTATATAAAATGTCAAGTTGTTTTATATATACTATAATATATTTTATATAAATCTAATATATATTATGTATCGAATTAAAATTAATATACATAAAAAGAATATCATAAATATAAATACGATATTCTTTTCTTTTTTAATTATTATCATTTAGAAAATCATCTATAGTCATAAGTCTTGCATCTAGCTTTTCTAAATCAGGTTTTTCTACTTCTAGTATTTCTATTTCTTCTTCTTGATTATTTATATCATTTAATTCTACAACCTTGAAAGCAGTATCTACACCACCTTTTCTTAATGTAGAACCAGTAGAATATCTATCAGCGATAGTTAAATCACTTCCCTTATAGTAAGTAATCTCACCATTCTTTAGACCTATTTCTTCTTTTGGACTTAAGAAGAATGCTGCTACTACATGATATGGATTAGTCTTAACATCTCTTATCGTAAGTAGACCTCTTCTTGCTCTAGTTGTTTTATCAAAGTCTTTTAGATGCATTCTCTTACCTGTTCCCTTATCAGTTACAATAGCTAAGTATTTATTGTCTTGTTCATTAAAGTTTAGAATAGAAATAACACTATCATCCTTTAAAGTTATAGCTTTTACTCCACCTGCTTTAATTCCTACTACTGGTATTTCATCTTTACTAAACCATAGGCCATATCCTTTACTAGTTTCAATAAAGATTTCATCTTTAGTATCATAGAAAGCATCAATTAATTTATCATTATCTTTAAGTTTCATACAGCTAGTAGCTTTAGAGTATCTTGTAAGTTTAAAGTCAGCTAGACTAGTACTTTTTATCATACCTTGACTAGTAGCTAAAATAATATTTTTCTTATCATTAAAGTCACTTACTGGTATAGCAGTTACTATTTCTTCATCTTCTTGAAGTGGTACTAAGTTACTAACGTGTTTTCCAAGTTCACGCCATTTTAAGTCATTAATCGTATGAACAGGGATATATAGATAGTTACCAAATGAAGTAAATACTAATAAAGTATCAGTAGTCTTCATCTTAAACTCACCTAGTAAATAGTCATTTTCCTTAAGTAGTGGATCTTTAATATCACTAGCACTATAACTACGAATAGATGTTCTTTTAATATAACCTTCTCTACTAATAGTAACAATAGTATCTTCTTTAGGAATAAGAGCAGTTGTATCTAGTTTAATTTCGGTAACTTCATCTCTAACCTCGGTGATACGTTCTTTATTATACTCACTCTTTACTTTCTTTAATTCTTCTTTCATTACTTTCTTAAGTATTTTTTCATTTTCTAAGATAGCAGTAAGAGATGCAATTATCTTTTCTAAAACAGCACATCTTTCTTCTAGTTCTACTACATCAGTATTAGTTAAACGATATAGTTGTAATGTTACAATAGCTTCTGCTTGTTCATAGCTAAAAGCATATTCTTTTACAAGGTTTTCTTTAGCATCACTTTTATTTTTACTAGCTCTAATAGTTTTAATAACTTCATCTAGAATAGATAAACATTTCTTTAAACCATCTAAGATATGAAGTTCTTTCTTAGCATGAGCTAAATCAAACTCACTTCTTCTTCTAACAACTTCTTGTTGATGATCAATAAAAGCTTTTAGAGCATTCTTAAGTCCTAATAGTTTAGGTCTTTTCTTAACAATTGCTACCATATTGAAGTTATAACTTATCTGCATATCAGTATTTTTTAATAAGAAGTTTACTAAAAATTCTTTATTAACACCTTTCTTCAAGTCAATAACAATTCTAATATCTTGAGCAGACTCATCTCTTACTTCTACTATTCCATCTATCTTTTTATCTAGTCTTATATCATCTATCTTTTTAACTAGTAAAGCTTTATTAACTTCATAAGGAATTTCTGTAATTACTAAGGATGTTTTACCATTCTTCTCTTCAAATTCATACTTACTTTTAATTATTATTTTACCTTTACCTGTTTGATAAGCATCAAGTAATCCTTTTTTTCCTTCAATGATAGCACCAGTTGGGAAGTCAGGTCCTTTAACAAAGTTCATTAACTCATCAAGTGTTGCTTCACTATTATCTATTAAGTAAATAGCAGCATCTATTACTTCTCCTAAGTTATGAGGTGGTATATTAGTAGCATATCCAGCAGAAATACCTTGCGTTCCATAAACAAGAAGAGCAGGAAATCTAGCTGGTAAAACAGTAGGTTCTTTTAAACTATCATCAAAGTTAGGAGCAAACTCTACAGTATCTCTATTAATATCTCTTAACATTTCATTACTAATTTTAGAAAGTCTTGCTTCTGTATAACGATAAGCTGCTGGACTATCACCATCGATAGAACCATTATTACCATGCATATCAATGTAAGGATATCTACTCTTCCACTCTTGACTCATTCTAACCATGGCTTCATAAATAGAACTATCACCATGTGGATGGTAATTACCAATAACATCTCCTACTGTCTTAGCACTTTTCCTATAAGGTCTATCATAGGTATTTTTTTCTTTATACATAGAATATAGAATACGTCTTTGAACTGGTTTTAATCCATCTCTAGCATCAGGAATAGCACGCTCCTGAATAATATATTTTGAATAGCTTCCAAACCTTTCCCCCATAATATCTTCAAGGGTATATTCCCTTATCTTTTCAATTATTTCTTTTGTTTTTTCCATTTATATCACCTACATCTTCTTATCTTGTTTCTTATCTAAAATACCTGCTGTATCATAACCCCATACTTCTTTTAATGATGCTAACTTACTATCTATTTTAGGTAAAGATAAATCATTAGTTACTACTTCTAATCTTTCTAAGCCTTTAGTTGATACTAAATTAGAGCATCTTACATCTCCTACTACGTATTTAGGAAGAGAAATATTAAGTTCTTCTTTTGTTTCACTAATATCACCATAGTAACAAATAGTATTATCTTTAATACCCTCTTCCGTAATTGCTACTTCATCTTCTTGACAATCGAAATAATAAGCTAAATCTTTTTGCATATTTCTCTTAGCTTTTAACTTTTCTATTCTCTCATCTTTAGCATACCCAAAGAAACCAATCTTTTCCTTTATTTCATAAAGAAACTCTATATCACTTTTACTATAATTTTCTTTCTCCGTCAAGTAAGTTAGTCGTCTAGTATTAGTTAAAATTTTATTTACTTTTTCATTATAATTATAGCCAAGTAATTTACGTTCTAATATATCTTCCATAAATGGTTCAATATTTTGACTATGTCCTATTCCTCTTACTTCTTTAATATTTTTATTACTACTAACAATAGCTAATCTTGGAATAGTTGGTTTTTTTTCTTCATCATAAGAATAATAAATATCAATAACACCATTTTCTAATATTTCTTTAGCATCTTTTCTATTTTCAATACACCATAAAGTACCTTTTCCAATGATATCACTTCTTAATCTTATTCTATCACTTACACCTTCATAGTGAATCCACTCACCATTAGTTGTCTTACTTCTTTTAAGTATTTCCTCTCTTTTCATTGAAAAGTAGTAAGCATAAAGTCTAGCAAAACTTTCACTTGTAATAGCATCATCTATTAATTCTTGATCATTTGTCTTAATAAGTGTTTTTACTTTATCAATTACATCTAGTGTTATTACAGGATCAAACATAGGAAAAGGACTAGTTGTATGTTTTGTTCTTCTTGAAAAAGCTTTTCTATCATCGTTATAGTTACCCATCGAAGTAATTCCTTTAAATACCCATAACTTTACCCACATTTCTTCATCTTCTAAACTACCAAGGAAATCTATCCAAGTATCAAGTGAATCTTTACTAGCTGTTATAGTATTATATATTACTTTATCACGAGAAGTAGTGGAAGAAGTCTTTTTAGCAATATAATCTTCTTTAATATCTTCTTCTTTAATGACATACTTACTATGACATAAGCTTTTAAACAAGTTCCAGTCATGTTCTTTTAAATGAGCTTTATTAACTATTCTATCAAGACGAGCTAAGTATTTATTTATTTTAGTAGTTGGACTATCACTTTTATTTGCTGTATGCATAACTATATCTGATATATGTAAATCTTTATATAGTTCATTTAAAAATTCTTCGCCACTATCATACATTATTAATCACCTAAATCTTATAATCATCTTCTAAGGAGAATTCAACGTTTTCTTCAATCCACTCTTTACGAGGTGGTACATCATCTCCCATTAATATTGATACACGTTTTTCTGCTAATTGAGCATCTTCTATTTTTACTCTAATTAAAGTTCTAGTACCTGGTTTCATTGTAGTTTCACATAACTGGTCGGCATTCATTTCACCTAGTCCTTTATATCTTTGGACTTCACATTTCTTATCTTTGGTTTTTTCTTGCATTTCTTGAATTGTATAAGCATATTCAATATTTTTACCACTTTGAATCTTAAATAGTGGTGGCAAAGCGACATAAAGTCTACCATCTTCTATTAATGGTTTCATATAACGATAGAAGAAAGTTAGTAATAAACACTGAATATGACCACCATCTTCATCAGCATCGCTCATGATTATTACTTTGTTATACTCACAATCGTTTATATCGAAGTTAGAACCATACCCAGCTCCAATAGTATAAATCATGGTATTTATCTCTTCATTCTTTAAAATATCACTCTCTTTAGTCTTTTCCGTATTTAAAACTTTTCCACGTAAAGGAAGAATTGCTTGATAACGTCTATCTCTTCCTTGTTTAGCACTACCTCCTGCTGAATCTCCTTCTACTAAGAATAGTTCTTTTTTAGTCTTATCTCTACTCTGGGCTGGAGAAAGTTTACCTGATAATGCTCGTTCTTTAGATACTTTATTTTTACCTTTTCTTGCTTCT
>RKAV01000046.1 GCA_014846175.1 bacterium
GAATGCTTATTCTTCTTCTAAAAATAAATATTTAATAGATAGATGTGCTAAAGAAATTTATAGTTTATATGATAAAGTGAGGAAAGAAAATGAAAGATTTAAATAGTTACAAAGTTACAAAGTATGATTTAAAAAAAGAAATATATGACTTAAAAAAAGATATTTCTAATTTAAATAATAAAATAGCTGATTTAAATAAACAAATAGTTACTTTAAATAATGAGAAAGCAACTTATCAAAATGATATAAATAGTATTTTAAATAGTAAAAGCTGGAAAGTTACTAAACCACTTCGTATGGTTAGTAGTAAACTTTCTAAAAAACAAGTTGATAATAAAAATACAGTAGAAGAAAAAGAATTAATAGTTAAAAAGATTTCGCCTGATAAAAACTTTTATAAAAACTTTAAACCTTATAATTCAACATATCAAGATAATATTGATTTTTCAGCTAATAGTACAGATATAAAAACAATAGCCTTTTATTTACCACAATATCATACTTTTAAAGAAAATGATGAGTGGTGGGGTAAAGGATTTATGGAATGGACTAATACTAAAAAGTCTTTACCTCGCTTTGATAATCATTATCAACCTAGAACTCCTCATAAAGATATAGGTTATTATACACTTGATAATATTGAAACTATAGAAAAACAAGTTAAACTTGCTAAGCAACATGGTATATATGGTTTTTGTTACTATTACTATTGGTTTTCTGGTAAAAGACTTATGGAGAAACCAGGTGATTTATTTTTAGAATCAACAATAGATTTTCCCTTTTGTTTATGTTGGGCTAATGAAAACTGGACTAGAGCATGGGATGGTCTAAATAAAGATATATTAATAAAACAAGAATATGCTAAATCAGATTATAAGAAATTTATTAAAGATATTAAAAAGTATGTTACTGATAAAAGATATATTAAAATAGATGGAAAACCAGTTATTATGATATATAATCCAACAGCAATACCAAACTTTGCTGAATTAGTAGAAAACTGGCGTAAATATGCTAAAGAAGAAGGTATAGGAGATATTTATATCATGTCTAAATGTGATTTATTTAATCAAGAACATAAATATACCGAGTATGTAGATGCAGAATTTGATTTTCCACCACAAGGAGTAGGACATCAAGCTGCTAAAATAACAGGATTACCTTCTAGTAAGATATTTAATTATGAACAAATAGTTAATGATATTGAACACTTATATCGTGAACATTTTCCTTTAAAACCATTTTATTATACTGTTACTATGGGATGGGATAATTCAGCAAGAAGAAAAGAAGAATTTACAGTATATTATAATTATTCATTAAAAAGTTATTATAAATGGTTAAGAATCATAATAGAAGAAACAAGAAGAAGAAATCCTTTAGATAAAAGATTTATATTTGTTAATGCTTGGAATGAATGGGCAGAAGGAACATACTTAGAACCAGATGAAAAATATGGTTATGCTAATATTAATACTTTAGCAAAAGCTATTTATGATTTACCAATTTCCTATAAAGAAAATAGCAATAAAAAGAAAGGTAATTAACTTTTTTAAAATTAATATTTATGATATACTCTTAATGAATATTATGATTAAAATATAATAGAAGGGACTAATCAATTATATTGATTGGAAAGTGAAGTATGAGTAAAAAAGAAGAATATGCTATAAAAGTAGAAAATCTTACTAAAGAATTTAAACTTTTTTATGATAAACCAAGCACTTTAAAGGAACGATTAGTGTTTTGGAATAAAAAGAAAGAAAACAGTAGGATAGTTTTAAAAAATATAAATCTAACTATAAAAAAAGGAGAAACAGTAGCTCTTATTGGTACTAATGGTAGTGGTAAAAGTACCTTACTAAAATTAATGACTAAAATCATTTATCCTAGTAAAGGTAAATTAATTACTAATGGAAAATTAACCTCCTTATTAGAACTAGGAGCTGGTTTTCATCCTGACTTTACAGGAAGAGAAAATATTTATTTTAATGCATCTATCTTTGGGTTAACTAAAGAGGAAATAGAAAAAAGAGTAGATGAAATAATTGAATTTTCCGAATTAGGAGAATTTATAGATAGTCCTGTAAGAACTTATTCATCAGGTATGTATATGCGTCTTGCTTTTTCAGTAGCTATTAATGTTGATGCTGATATCTTACTAATTGATGAAATACTAGCTGTTGGGGATCAACACTTTCAAGATAAATGTTTTGCTAAACTAACCGAGTTAAAAGAAAGTGACAAGACTATTGTTATAGTAACTCATAGTTTGGAACAAGTTAGAAAACTATGCACTAGAGCTATTTGGATTTATGAAGGTGAAGTAAGACTAGATGGTAAACCAGATAAAGTAGTTGATGAATACTTGAAAGTTTGTGGATAGGAGTAATTATGATAAAAGAAATATATAATTATAGAGAATTTTTAAAAACAAATGTAAAAAAAGATATTAGAGGTAAATATAAAGGTTCTTTTCTAGGGGTACTTTGGTCATTTATTAATCCATTATTAATGACTTTAGTATATGCTATAGTTTTTCCCTTTATCTTAAAAAATAGTCAAGAAAACTATGTTACCTTTATAGTAATAGCTATATTACCATGGAACTGGTTTACTACTGTTATTTCCCAAGGAACATTTTGTATTCTTGGTAATGCAGATATTATTAAGAAAGTCTATTTTCCAAGAGAAATACTACCATTATCAACCGCTACTAGTGGTCTAGTTAATTATTTTATCTCAGTTCCAATAATCCTATTATTCTTATTATTTAGTGGAATTGGTTTTAGTTTTAATATATTGTGGTTACCATTAATTGCTCTTACCCAGTACATTTTAACTATTGGAATAATACTTATTACTAGTGCTATTGATGTTTATGTAAGAGATGCTGAATACATAATTAACTTCTTTGTTACCATGCTTTTTTATGCTACACCAGTTTTGTATTCAACCTCGTTATTTCCTGAAAACTTTAGATGGCTTTTATACTTAAATCCAATGACCACAATAATTAATAGTTATAGAGATATTTTTTATTATAAGCAAATGCCTGATATGATACCATTATTACTAGTTTTATTAGTTAGTTTGATACTTACTGGTATAGGAATATTAGTATTTAAAAAATTAAAGAAAGGTTTTGCCGAAGAAGTATGATGACTTTTGTGATTTTACACTATAATAATATAGATGAAACTATGGAATGTTTAGATTCTTTAGAAAAGTTTAATTCAAATATTGTTGTTGTATCTAATTCTAAAGATTATGATAACTTAAAGATGATAGAAAAACGAGTTTCTAAAGTGATTATAAATGAAGAAAATATAGGTTTTGCAAAAGCAAATAATATAGGATGTAAATATGCTATAGAATACTTTCAACCAGACTTTCTATGTGTAATTAATAATGATGTTATCATAGAACAAAAAGACTTTATAACTCAAGTGGAAAAATTATATAAAAAATATAAATTTGATATATTAGGACCTAAAATTTTACCAGAAGAATCAGATTCTTGTAATCCATTTTATGCTTATAAAACTTTAGATGAGGTAAGAGCAAGAATTAAATATACAGAAAAACTAATAAAGATATATCAGAATAAATTTTTAAGACTGTTATTAAATATTTATTTAAAGGTAAAAGCACCTTTTAGAAAAGAAAAAAAGACTACTAATGGAAGTAGTGATCAACTTAATGTAGCACTTCATGGGTGTGCATTAATATTCTCTAAAAAATACTATAAAAAATATAATGACGTATTTTATAATGGAACATTTTTATTCCATGAAGAAGAATTTTTAGCACTAAGAGCCAAAGAAAATAACTTAGTTATGCTCTATAGTCCTAAGATAGAACTTTATCATAAAGAAGGAAGTTCGCTAGCAAAAAAATTTCAAAAACAAAAATACGATTCATTAATATTTAGAAATAAAGAAATACTTAAATCATTAAAATTATTAGAAAAAGAAATGTTAAAACAGGAGGCAAAAGATTAGTATGAAAGATGGTATTACAGTAATTATTCCATGTTACAATGTAGAAAAATATTTAGATAGTTGTGTTCAATCTATTATAAATCAAACTTATAAGAATTTAGAAATTATTTTGGTTGATGATTGTTCAACTGATAATACTTGGAAGATAATAAAACAATATGAAAAAAAATATGATAATATAAAAGCTTTGAAAAATGAAAAAAACAGTGGAGCAGGTTATTCTAGAAATAGAGCAGTAGAAATAGCTAGTAATCAATATATATCATTTATAGATAGTGACGATTATATTGAGTTAAACTTCTATGAAACAATGTTAAAACAAATGAAAAAAGAAAAAGCTGATGTTGTAGTTTGTGATATATTTGTACGCTATGATAATGTTGAAGGTACGGATACTAGAAGTGTAGCTTGTATAAAACCGACAGATAAATATAGTTTTATAAATAATGGATTAGCAGCAAGTCCATGTAATAAAATTTTTAACAAAGACCAATTACTTAAATATAAATTTTTAGAAGGAACAATGAATGAAGATATTCCTACCGTTTTAGCAATATTAGTAACATCTTCAAAAATTGCTTATAATACTTCAACATATTATAATTATATTCAAAGAAAGTCTTCTGTTCAAAATGCTACTTTAAGTAATAAAAGATTTGATATTTTTAAAGCTTTAGATGCCCTAGAAGCAAGAATACCTAGAAATCAAAAGAATAGGAAGTATTGGGATGCTATTATTTATAATCAAATTATTATGTTCTTAATTTATGTTATTCCTAAAGAAAATGATTCTAAGAAAAGAAAACAATTCTTGAAAAGATTTAATGAACTAAGTTTAAAGTATGAAATAAGACAAAATCATTTATGGTGGGACTTTCTTGCTGCTCAAGGTAAAAAGCATAAGGTATATTATAGAACACTATTAAAACTAACTTGTGAGAAACACTATACATTAGCTAATCTTCTTATCTCCTTTTATAAATGGTATAGTAAAAACGTTAATAAATCTGTTATTAAAGAGAATATTACCATTGATGATATTGTTTTCATGGCTAAGAAACAAAGTGAAATGGAAGAAGGGGAGTTTAAGCTTTCCGTAGTAGTACCAAACTATAATTATGAAAAATTTTTATATCAAAGAATTTATAGTATATTATATCAAAAAGAAAAAATATCAGAACTTATTATTTTAGATGATTGTTCTAAAGATAACAGTAGAGAGTTAATTGATGAAATAGTAGAAAAAACTAAAGATTATATAAATATTAAAAAAGTTTATAATGAAACCAATAGTGGTACTGCTTTTAAACAATGGGAAAAAGGATTTAAGGAAGCAACAGGTGATTATGTTTGGATTGCTGAAGCTGATGATTATTGTGATAATAAGTTTTTAAAAACAGTACTTAAACCAATTAAAAACGATAATGATATTGTAATTTCTTATTGTGATACAGCTTTTATTGATAAGATGGGTAATGTAATTTTAAAAAGTATAAAACAAGAAATAGATATAATGAAAACAGGTCATTGGGATAGTGATTTTGTAAATGAAGGCTCTAAAGAAATAAATGATTATTCCTTCTTAAACTGTACCATTGCTAATGTTTCATCCGTTATCTTTAAAAACAATAATTATTCTAAATACTTTAAATTAGCAGGTAAATATAGACAATGTGGGGACTGGTTATTTTATGTTAAAGTAATGAATGATGGTAAAATATCTTATGTAGATAAGACATTTAATTACTATAGAGTACATGGTTCAAACGTCACATCTTTAACTAAAAAACAAAAACACTTTGATGAAATAAAGTTGGTACATAATGAAATAGACAAAATGTATAAATTTGATAAAAAACAAAAGAGTGAGATAAATAAACGATATAAGTTTTTAAGAAGGGTATGGAGTTTAGATGATGGAAAAGATAAGTAGTTTTATTAAAAAGAAGAGAGTTCTATTGATATTTCTTATCTTTTTTCTTCTTCTTTTACTTCAGTATCAATTCTTATATCTTTATCATGATGATTATGGTTATGCTAGTTTGTCTTATGCTGTAGATATTGGAAACGAAGGACTACACTATGGAATAAGTGATATTTTAAGATTTTTATGGTTACATTACTTACATTGGGGTGGGAGAGTTACTAGCTTCTTTGTTGAATGTAGTCTATTAAGATTAGGGCTTCCCCTTTATAGGTTAGTTCAAAGTATAGTAGTAACATTAATATTTTATTTAATATATAAAATAGCTAAAGAAAACTCTAAGATAGAAGATTATAAGATAGCTATATTTACCGTTTCATTATACGGAATACTAGATTTAATGAATCTCAGAGATAGTTTCTTTTGGATTTCTGCCTCCGTTAATTATGTATTTCCAACCCTTTATTTTCTAGCTTTAGTAGTTTTTATGCGGCAAGAAAAATATAGTAATAAATTTATTTATCTCCTTCAGTTTCTTCTTGTGTTTTTAACAGCCTTTTCCCATGAACAAACTTCAGCTATGTTACTCTTTTATTTAATATTAACTTTAATTGAGGAAAAAGTTAAGAATAAAAAGATTAAAAAAGTTAGTATTATTAGATTTATAATTGCTCTAATTGGTTTTTCCTTATTACTATTTTGTCCAGGTAATAATGCTAGAAAAGCTTATTCGCCAGAGTTCTATGATTTAAGTATATTTAGAAAATTATTAGTTACTATACCAAATACAATAACAGGTGTTTTTAGTGAATATAATAATCAGTTTTTCTTACTTTTCTTTTTTGCTCTAGCAATAGTTTCTATTACTAATATTAAAAATATTAAAAATGTAAAAAATAAGATATTAAAGTATTTAATTATGTTATCAACTTTATCAAATATAGTAATAATTACCTTTAGTTTATTTATTAAAAATTATAACTATTTTACTTACTTTACTTACTTATTTAATAACAATTTTAAATACTTAGTTATAGTAGTTTTAATGTTACAACTACTACTGATTATTTCTTCCTTCGTTATTTATTTTGGAAAGAAAGATGACTTCTATAGTAAATTATCATTATCAGCTTTTGCTTATATAACGCCAATGTTTATTTCTTCATATTTTC
>RKAV01000080.1 GCA_014846175.1 bacterium
CTATCTCCACCCATTAAACCTTTACTTCCACCATTGGAAGTTGTTATAGTATGGAGTCTATATCCTTTAGCTGCTTGAGTATTAATCACATTTTCCAGTTCAGTTAAATTGCCAGAACCTGTTCCTAGCAACTTTTCTTTTAAAGTCACTTGCATTACAACATAGTCTAGACTCTTTCCTTTTTGATTTATATTATAATAAGATATTTGAGAAAGTCAAAAAATAGTATAAATAAATCGAAATCAATAAAGCCGTGATTTTATATTTTAAATTATTACTTAGATTTTTTATCAACATTTACAAAAGTTAAATCATCTTCTGTTAATAAAACATTAATATTATTATCAGAAGAAATATTTAAAATTTCTTCTAAAGATGTTTGTGCTGATTGTACTACCTTCTTAATAGTAGCTTTATCTTCCATAATATACTCACTCGTATCATAAACCGTATCTTGTGCTTTTTCATTAAGAAATTCTTGTGCACTTTTACCTGAAGTTAATACATCAACAGTTTTATCTAATAATCCATTAGAAGCGTTAATTATTGAAACCTCTCCATCTATTTGGGAATCTACATTAACAGTTAATTTTTTTCTAAAAGTTACCTTATTATCTTTGATAGAGATATCATCTTTATCTAAATTAGTTAAAACAAGTTTAAATTCTGTCTTCACAGGAATCTTTAATTCAACTCTTCTTCCTGCCACTAATCTTACTAATGGTTGCATCCAAGATGGCCACTCTTTTGTAGCTTCTGGAGTAAATGTCTTTTTAGCATTAGTATCTACCGTAGCATCAGCTACTACTAATTCATTTTTATCAGTAAATTTATTTATTACAAAGTCATAGGTTCTTTCTAATTCTTTATTGTGTTTATAACTTCGATAGATAGAAAAACCACCCATAATAATTATTGCAATAATAAGAAATGTTATTACATTTTGTACTACCCGTTTCATATATTCTCCTCACTTACTTTTTAATTCTTATATATTATATAGCAAAATTAATGATAAAGCTATTTAATACACAAAATTACTGACTCTTTGACATAAAATAACACTTGATAATTCAATACAACTAGACCAAAAGCTAATTCCTTTTGTATAATTATAATGGTGAAATAATATGAATAATAAAGAAAGACTAATGAATATAATTAAAATATTAAAAGATAATAACATTCTAAATGATAGAAGTCCTAAAAATATTAGAAAGATAATAGAAGAATTAGGTCCAACATTTATCAAAATAGGACAAATACTATCGACTAGAGTTGATTTAATTCCAGATGCTTATACCAAAGAATTAGCTAAATTAAGATCTAATGTAACACCTCTTCCTTTTGATGAAATAAAAAAGATTTTAAAGAGGGAATATAAAAATCTAGATAATATATTTTCTCATATAAATGAAAGACCAATCGGTTCTGCTTCAATCGCTCAAGTTCATAAAGCTAAATTAAAAGATAATACCTATGTTGTTTTAAAAATTAAAAGACCACATATAGAAGAAGAAATTAAACAAGATATTGAACTTTTAAAAGAAGCCACAAAAATCCTCCATCTTAATCATTTTATCAAAATAATGGACTTAGAGTCTGTACTAGATGAACTATATCAATCTACAATGTTAGAACTTGATTTTGAAAAAGAAAAAGAAAATATGTTATTCTTTGATGAACATAATAAGAATGAAACATTTATCGCCACACCTAAAGTGGTAGATGAATTATCTTCTAAGAATATTCTAGTAATGGAATATATTGATGGAATAATGATCTCTAACATTAAAAAGTTAGATAGTGAAAATTACAATAAAAGTTTAATAGCTAAAGAATTAAGTAAAAATTATATTAAACAAGCTTTAGATGATGGTTTGTTTCATGCCGACCCTCATCCTGATAATATAACTATTTATAATAATAAAATATACTTTTTAGATTGGGGAATGGTAGGTACCCTATCAAAATTGAATCAAGTTTTACTCAATAAATGTATGAAAGCTATTATTACTGAGGACTATCAAGAAGTAGCAAACTGTCTTTTATCTATGTCAATTAAAAAGGATGAAGTTGATCAATCAAAATTAGTAACTGATATTAAAAATATTTTAGAAGAATTTTCAAATATTGGCCTAGAAGAAATTAATACTAAAAAATTTATAACTTCCATGTTTAAGATGTTACAAGAAAATAATTTAATTTTAGAGCACAATGTTACAATGTTAATAAGAGGAATCGGGGTTATGGAAGGAGTATTAAATTCTCTTGATCCAACTATTAGTTTAACTAGTGTATTAAAGGATAAAGTAATTGAAAATGAGAAAAAAAATCTATTATCGGGAGAAACTTTAAAGAACATTGAGAAAAAAGTTTTACGTAGTAGTAAGAGTCTTATTAATATTCCAACAGAAACAGAAAGCCTTTTAAAATATATTAGACAAGGTGACTTCAAATTTAAGTTAGAACTTAGTGACTCTAATAAACAAATTGATAAGATAGAAAATCTATTACATGAATTAATTCTTGGTTTTATTGATGGTTGTTTAATTCTTGCTTATAGTCTTGTACAAGGAGAAACTGCTAAATATATAATATTATTATTTACCATTGTATTATCAGCTTGGTTATTTTTCAAAATGATTATGGATTTATTCCATAAAGGTTATTAACCTCATTATATATATATACCATTATTATATCTACTAAATAATTTATTTCTTCTTCCGTTAGTTTTCTATTATCAGGTATATGATACCATTTTTTAAGACACTTTCTACAACAAGTAGCAGTAGCATGTTGGGCAATAAAAACTGGATGTCCATGCATAGGTGTCTGTTTACCATCATTTAAAGTTGGATATGGTGCTAATCTTTTAGTTAAAAAATCAATAGCATGCAACTTAATTATTGGATAACCTTTCTCTAATACATATTCCTTATCCTTCTTAGACAAATGAAAACTACTACGAAATTTAGATTTTTTAAATCTTTCTAATTTTTTATCTATTATATATTTTTTACTCATCTTCATAATACTATCCCCTCATAAATTTAATATAGTTTTTTTCTCTTTCTAATTCTTTAATAAATATAGAATAATTACTATCAGGTGCTATTAAATAGCAGCTATTTCTAGTCCTAGTAATCGCTACATAAAATAACCTTCTTTCTTCACTATAAGGATAATCCTCTTCCCTTTTAGTTACTAATCTCATTATTCTTTCTTCCTTTATTTGATTTGGAAAACCAAGTGTACTATTAAAAAAATTAATTACTATAACACTATCTGCTTCTAAACCTTTAGATTTATGAATTGTTAAATATCTAATATCTAAATCTTCCCTTTTCTTATATATAATTTTATCATCATTAATTACTAATAAATCACTTAAAATTAAACTTATATCATTATTATTCCTACCCAAAATAAATACACTACCACTTTTCACCTTATCTAGTACCTTTAAAACAGTAATTTTTATATTCTTAGAATAAATAACTTCTAGTGGATATTGAATATGCTTAGAAGAAGTTAAATCTTTTTTTAACTGACATTTATTCTTCAAAATAAACCTACTAGCTACTTTAATTAACTCATCACTATTACGATAAGTATTATTTATTTTATGAATAATCGCATCTTTATAATAATCAGTAAAATTATAAAATAAACTTATATCACAACCACTGAATCTATATATAGATTGAAAATCATCTCCTACTACTAGTAAATTACAATTCATTTTATCAACTAACTCTTTAATAAATAAGAATCTAATATAAGATGTATCTTGATATTCATCAATAATTATATAAGATATTTTCTTTTTATAATATTTAACCCTATCCTTAGCAATAAATAATAAATCATCAAAATCAAGCTCACTACTCTCTTCCTTTTCTTTTTCATATAATAAATATATATTTAAAGCTAATAAAAGAAAATATTTTTCTTTTAAATAAGTCATTGGTAATAAATAGTTCTTAATTATTTTAGAAAAATCTTGATAATCTTCTATCTTATAATTACCAGCTTTGAAAAGATGAATAAAAGTTATTAACTCTTTTTTTAAAATATTTATTTCTTTTTGTTTGTTTTTTAACAATCTATTATAGTTTTCCACAGGTTTGTGGAAAAAAATACCATTAAAGTATTTTAATACCACTTTTAATAAGTAAGTTGACTTAAATATTTCTATATTAAAAAAGTTTTCCACAACCATTGTTAATAACTCCTCATTAGTTATTGTATAGTTATAATTAGTATCTGTTAATATTTTCATTGCTAATTTATGAAAAGTATAGCACTCTATGTCATCATTAATTTCTTTTTTAATTTTAGTTTTTAAGCTTTCTACGGCCATATTGGTAAAGGTTATACACACTATTTCTTCCTTAGGAATATTTTTTTCTTCTATTAAATATTTTATCTTCCCAAGTATAGTTAAAGTTTTCCCACTACCAGCCCCTGCTAAAACAAAAAGATATTTATTATCATCATTAACAATTTCTAGTTGTTCCTTATCAAGATTATAATTCATTACTGTAAAACACAAGTATTAACACCTCCAATTTATTATACTGCAATAAATTAGGTAAAAGCCCAAGCTAAATAATATTCATTACATAACCTACTAATAGAGGTGAAAAAAATTGTTTGAAGCGTTTAAAAATTTATCTTTTGTGTGGCAGGCACTAATAGCAAGTTTATTTACTTGGGCAGTTACAGCATTAGGAGCTAGTATAGTATTTTTCTTTAAGAAGGTTAATAAAACATTAATGGATGCTATGTTAGGATTTTCAGCAGGAGTTATGATTGCAGCAAGTTTCTTTAGTTTAATAACACCAGCATTAGAAATGGCTAAAAACTTAAATATTAATATTCCTGTAGTAATATCTTTGGGATTTATATTAGGAGGAACTTTATTATTTATAGGTGATAAGATATATGATTTAATAGATAAAGGAAAAGATAATAATAAAAATAGTAGAAAAAGATGCTTTATGTTAATATCATCAATAACTATTCACAACATTCCCGAAGGACTTGCTATTGGAGTAGCATTTGGTAGTTTAGCTTATAATGTAACGGGTAGTAATATATTATCTGCTCTAACATTAGCACTTGGTATTGGTTTACAAAACTTTCCTGAGGGAAGTGCTGTTAGTCTTCCTTTAAGAAGAGAAGGATACAGTAGAAAAAAAGCCTTCTTTTATGGACAACTTTCAGGAATAGTAGAACCAATATCAGCAGTTATTGGTACTATACTTGTTTTAAAGATAAAGACAATATTACCATTCTTATTAGTTTTTGCAGCTGGTTCTATGATATATGTAGTAGTAGAAGAATTAATACCAGAAAGTCAAACCAATCAGAAAAAAGACCTCATGGCCTTCTTTACATTATTTGGTTTTGTACTTATGATGATATTAGATGTAACTCTAGGATGAAAAATTATTCAATATATAATTTTTCATTTTCTTTTAATTCAATTGCATATAACCCACTCTTCTTACAAGTAAATACTAATTCTATTTTTCTAGTTGAAGTATTATTCTGATTATCAGTTACTTCTTCTTTTATATTTTCTATCTTTCTAAATGTATAACCATTACTATTTAGTATTTTAATACTATCATCTACCCAAAGACATTCAACCGGATTTTTAGGATTATTAATAGACCAATAACCACTTTCATTCTTATGCCAACCACTACCAGTAAATTTACCTTTTCCACACTCTATGTGAACATGATTACCAGTTACATTACCTTTGGTTCCTTCTTCATAAAATCTAGTACCTCTAGGGATTACTTGACCAACTTTCAAATTAGAAACATCATTATCATGAGCAAATAAAATCGTCATATAATCAATTGTACCATCAGGATACTCTACTTTATCTATACTCTCTAACCAAACTTCATTAGCATCATTAGGATAAATCTTTTTAATAACACCAGTAAATGGAGCTAAAATAAAATCAATTCCAGAGTCACTACCACCATCATCAATAGCATAACTATTCTTATGCGTTCCTATACCATAACCTTGAGTTATACGCATATAAGGACTAGGATATAAAGGTTTCTCCATTACTTACTACTCCTTTTAATAACATTTTCTTTATCTACACTAACACTTTCATTCCTAGTTAAATCCCTGTAAGACTTAAGTTTACCTTCTAAAGATTTATAAATAGTATCAGCACCAATAAAACTAAAGAAGCCAACCCACAAACTCTCAGGAAAACTAATAGAAGTAAAAGTAATACAAAAAAGTATCCCCAATACTAAATTTACAAAAAAACTATAAAGGCATAAACAAGAAGAACACTTTAAACATCTTTTAGTTTTTTGTACTAAAGCACAAGTAATGGTACTTAAAGCAATAGAAACAATTAACATCTGTTGTAAAATAGTTAGTTTTAACATACACATTTCTCCCTCTAAAGTAATTTATGCAAAAATAAAAGAAATGCTACTATTTCTTATAATTTAAATTATGTTTAAATCTAAAACTACCACTTGAAGCTTTCTTTAAATAACCATTATAACTAGCTAGTGTCTTAATAAGTAGTTCTTCATCTTCTTCATTACTAACATGTTTAACTCTTTTTACTACTCTTCTTTTACTTTTACTATTTAATAATACTAGTAATCTCTTATCTTTTAAAATAAATCTATAACCCAAAAAACAAAAGCCCTGATGTAATTCAATAATTTGCGTTTTCTTATTTAATCTTAACTTAACTTCATCTAGCTTCTTTTCTATCTCACCTAAACAATACTTAAGATAATTCTTATTCTCATGAAATAAGATAAAATCATCCATATATCTAACATAATACTTTATCTTAAGTTTTTCTTTAATAAAATGATCTAAATCATTCAAATAAAAAACAGCAAGTATCTGACTTGTCATGTTACCAATAGGTAATCCCTTACCTTTCTCATATAAAGGTATACTTTTTAAAGAACTAACATGTTCATTATAATCACTAATAGAAAGATAACTAATTCTTTTTATTTCTTTATCAATAACT
>RKAV01000044.1 GCA_014846175.1 bacterium
TAAAAGTTTATCATCATCAGTAGTAGCTTTAATAGTTAGATAAAGACTATTTTTAGTGAAGTTTTTACATAATCTATCATAATTATTTACTTTAAAAGTAATATCTTTTAAATAATCTTCAATAGTAGAATTATTACTTTTTTTCTTATTTATTTCTTTTGAAATATTATTTTTATCTTTCTCATATAGAATACATTCTATTTCTTTATAGATAGTATTATCATCTCCACCACAATAATCTATATTTGATATATAAATAGATGATTGATTATTATTATAAGCGACTGTTCCTTTAATAGTAAAAGCACTACAACTAGAGGATAAACTTTTAAAGTGAAAGTATTCTTTTTTAGTATTATAGAAAATTATAATAGATATAGTAATTAAAATAATTATAATAGTAGTAATTAATAGATACTTTTTATTAATACTTTTCTTTTTATAATTCCCATCTAATAAATCATTTATATCTATATTAAAATCATGACATATTTCTTTTAATAAAGCTATATCAGGAAGAGCTTTACCATTTTCCCATTTACTAACAGCTTGATAGGTAATACCATATTTATTTGCTAGTTCTTGTTGGGTAAGATTATTATCTTGTCTAATCTTTTTAATAAGTTTTCCAATTTTTTCTTGATCCATATTACCACCTATAATTCTTTTTAAAGATAGTAGACTCTCTAATTACAAACCCATTTTTTAAATATAAATGATGAGCAGCTCTTCTTTCTAATCTAGATGTTAATTCATAATAAGATAGTTTATTATCTTTTGCAATAGTATCAGCTTTTTCTAAAAGATAAGTACCAATTCTTCTATTTTGATATTCTTTTTTGACACAGACATAAGTTATATAACCAAACTTAATATTTCTAAAGTAATCATTAATTATATCTATATGCAAATGACCTACTATTTCTTTATCATTAACTGCTACAATACTAAATGAATTTGCATTATTTTTTAATTTATCTATATTAATATTTTTATAGTGTTCATTAAGTAATTCTTTTAAACTATTATTATCTTCTATTTTATAATCTCTAATTAATATTTCCATTTTTAATTCACCTCTTATATAGTAACATAAGATAAATTATTTAGTAAATATTATATAAAAATTAAATATATTTTGCTATAATTACAATGAGGAGGATGAGTTAATGAAAAAAACAAAAAATAAGTATTTACAATTTATTATTTCTTTTATTATGTTAACAGTAGGTACAATAATAGCATCTTATGCTTTAGAGTCATTCTTAATACCTAATACTATCTTAGATGGTGGTGTTACTGGTATATCAATAATTGTATCAAAATTAACTAATATACCACTAAGTATTCTAGTCTTATTAATTAATATACCATTTGTTTATGTTGGGTTTAGAAACTTAGGTAAAGGATTCTTAGTAAGAACTATTTATACGATGGGTTTATTCTCCTTATGTTTAAATCTATTTCATAATGTAGAACCATTAACAGAGCAAATATTACTAGCCACTGTCTTTGGAGGAGTTTTACTAGGAGTAGGAGTTGGTCTTATTATTCACTTTGGTGGATGTGTTGATGGAACAGAGTCGGTAGCTATTGTAATTAGTAAGAAAACATCTTTATCAGTAGGACAGGTAGTACTATGTTTTAACCTTATTATTTATACAGTAGCAGGATTTATTTTTGGACTTGATAGAGCATTATACTCACTACTTACTTACTTTATAACTTTTAAAGTAATAGACTTTGTATCAGAAGGATTAGAACAAGCGAAAGCTGCTTTAATTGTTACTAGTAATGGAACAGAACTTGCTGAAGAAATATATAAAAGACTAGGTAGAACAGTAACATTTATTAAAGGACAAGGTTTAATTAGTGGTGATAAGGAAGTATTATATTGTGTCTTAACTAGAATTGAAATATTTGAACTTAAGAAAATAGTAGAAGAGATGGATGATAGAGCTTTTATTACAATCTTAGAAGTATCAGAAGTAATAGGGGAACATATTAAATCTACTAAGAAAATTAAAAAAGTTCATCAAAATATAAAGAACCTTAATTAGTTTTAGTTAAGGTTTTCTTTGTAGTTTATAATTAATTATATCAGGATAATTAGTGATATATGTTATATCTTTATAATAATCTAAAACACTATCTAGTTCTTTAACAGGATTAATAGTTCATTTTTATTAATTCAACAATTATTTTAAGAGAAGAAAAACTTTTATGAGCTAGAATAGAAAAGTCATCATCATCACTAAAGAAATCGGTAAAATCTTTTATAAAACCAGTTTGCATATCATGTTAATAGATGATGTAACGATAGTTGTAGTACTAGTGAATAATAGTAATCTTTTAATAATTCTTTTCATATACTGACTTCTAATTTATTTATTATTCTATACTAATAATAAAAATGTGTTAATTATGGAATCACATAAAAGATGAATTGTAAAAGTAAAAGAACAGCAACTTATAGTGATATTTTACTTTTCTACTTATTATTTCAAAACAAAAGTACAAAGCTTTAGAAAAAGATAACTTTTTTGTGTATAATTATATTAAGAAGAACTTGAAAGGAGAATGACTATGAAAAATAGCATGATTATATATGTATCTAAAGATGGCAATGTAAAAGTTGATGTTAATATCCAAAATGAAGATATTTGGATGAGTCAAGATGTAATTGCTAATCTTTATGATACTACTAAACAAAACATTAGCTATCATTTGAGTAATATATTTAAAGAAGAAGAACTTGATAAAAATTCAGTTGTAAAAGATTTCTTGACAACTGCGAGTGATGGTAAGAATTATAATGTTTTGCATTATAATTTAGATGCCATTATTGCTGTTGGATATAGAATTAATTCTAAAAAAGCTACTGAATTTAGGATATGGGCTACCAAAGTTTTAAAAGAATATATGACCAAAGGTTTTGCTTTAAATGATGAAAGGTTAAAGAATAATGGAGAAAGTCCTTACTTTGAAGAATTACTTGCAAGAATCCGTGATATTAGATCTTCAGAAAAAATATTTTGGAGAAAAGTGTTAGATATTTATGCTACAAGTATTGATTACAATCCTAAAGATAGTTTGTCCATAGATTTCTTTAAAACTGTGCAGAATAAAATGCATTAGATAGACATCCAATGGCTATGCAGGATTTGGTAAATGAATTAGATTCATTCCTAAAAATGACTAGAAAAGATATATTAAAAGGAGCAGGCACTATTTCACATGAGAAAGCATTAAAAAAAGCACACGAAGAATATGATAAGTATATGAAAAAACATTTAACACAAGCTGAACAAGATTATTTAGAAATATTAAATAAAGAAGTAGAAGAAATTTATAAGTAAAGGTATGGTATATTATGAATATCAGTTATTCTTAGAATATGAAAATAAACTAAAATGTCTTAATAAAATAAAAATT
Source organism: bacterium (assembly GCA_014846175.1). Taxonomy (GTDB): domain Bacteria; phylum Bacillota_I; class Bacilli_A; order RF39; family UBA660; genus Onthousia. The sequence goes on from RKAV01000044.1 coordinate 3,436, forward strand.
ATTGAAAAAGATGATAGTGATAAAATTGGGATAGAAGATATAGTCTTAGTTGAATTAACATTTAGTGATAATGAAATAGAAAGGAAAAAAAGATAAATGAAGAGTTTACTTATTATATATTAAAAGAAAAGGTAGAAGGAAAAATACAAATATAAAAAAATAATGACTTATCTTTTTCTGCGTGATAAAATTAATATAAATGGAGGGATAAGAAGTGAAAGATAACAAATTATTCATGATAATAGTAACTATACTAGCAGCAGTAGTATTAGTTCTTAATATACAAAAAGCAATTACTAATAATACTGATAATATAAAATTCAAGGAAGAATATGAAAAGTTAAATGGTAAAAAGAATGATCAAGGTAAGAAATACCGTGAGGTAACTATTGATAGTAAAAATAAAATAGTTTATAAAACTACCGAAGAAGTGTTATACTTAATTGATAAAAAGAAATCATTTGTTTTATACTCTGGGTTTGATACATGTCCATGGTGTCGTAGTGTAGTACCAACTCTTGCATCTATTTCTAAAGAATTAAATCAAAAAGTATACTATATAGATGTAAAAGATATTAGAGATACTTATGAACTAGATGATGATAATAAACCAAAACTAGTTAAAAAAGGTAGTAAAGACTATAGCAAGCTACTTGAAAAATTAGAACCAGTTCTAGAAGATTATACTTTAACTGATAGTGATAATAACAAGATAGAAGTAGGAGAGAAAAGAATCTATGCTCCAAATATTATCAGTGTTATAAATGGTGAAGCTAAAGAATTAACAACAGGTATTAGTGATAAACAAACTGAAGGCTATATGAAACTTACTAAAGAAATGGAAAAAGAAACTTATAATAAAATTAAAAAAGTTTTAAAACAAGTAAAAGATAAGAATAGTACTTGTGATTTAGATAAATGGTGTTAATAAGTGATTAGGGTAAATAATAATAGAATAGATTATATTATAGAAGAAAGAGTAGTTGGTAATGTATTCTTTATAAAAGAAAATAATATAATTAAAATAACTAGTGCTTTAGTAGAACCTAAAGAAAGAGGAAAAGGTATAGCTAGTAAGATGTTAGAAGAAGTATTTGCATATTTTAAAAGAAATAGTTATAAAGTAATAATAGAATGTTCTTACGTTAATAAATGGATAATGGATAAAAAAGACTATCAAGAGATGATTATGAAATAAGTTTTCACTTTTATCCCATAATTTATACATATTTATATAGTATAGTGTAGTTATGGAAAGGAAGTGAGGCCTATAGTTGATATAAAAGTAGTTGGAACAGATTGTAGTAATGGAATGAAATTGTTAAAGAATTTATCTAAAGTCGAAAGAGAGATTGATTTAAAACTAAGTATCGAAAAGATAGAAAAGAATCTTAAAGATAGATATAAAATAGATGTTATACCAGCACTTATTATTGATGGGAATATAGTTTCTAAAGGTGCAGTTTTAACAGATAGAGAAATTAAAAGATATATCAAAGAACTTTGTATGGAGTAGTTAAGAGCTACTCTTTCTTTGTCTAAAAGTGTCACATTACTTGTAATTTATATTTATTCATATTATTATATTATTAAGGAGTGTGATACTATATGATTTATCCTTCTATCGATAAGCTTTTAAATATTGTAAGTTCTAAATATGAACTTGTTCATGTTGCAGCAAGACGTAGTAAAGAAATGTCAAGGAAAGAAAACTATCAGTTACGCGAAAATGAATATAAGTGTAGCAAAAATATTGGTAGAGCTTTAGAAGAAGTTCTAGATGGAGAATTAAAAGTAGTGGAAAGTGATTAAAATAGCTTTCCTTTTTAGTATAATAATATGAGGTGAATGATGACGATAAAGATGTTTAAGATGAAACAAAAGGGTTTGTATGAATTATTAATGGATAATGGAAATACATATTCTTTTTATGAAGAAGTTATTTTAAAATATGAATTATTATTATCAAAAGAGATAGATAATAAACAATTACCTATCTTAATCAAAGAGAATAAAAAGTATGAATGTTATTATAAGGCTTTAGCAAGATTGAATAGAAAAGCAGAGACAAAGAATAGTCTAGTCAGGTATTTATTAGCTAAGGAGTATAATGATGAAGATATAGAATTTACTATTGAAAAGTTAGAGAAACAAGGATATTTAAACGATAGTAATTATGCTTCTAGTTATGTAAATAATAAAGTATTAACTACTTCTTGGGGAAAAGGTAAGATTAAGAAGCAGTTATTACAAAAGGGGGTTAGTGAAGAAGATTCTATTAATGCTTTAGAGTTATATTCTAAAGATATAGAACTAGAGAAATTAGTTAAGAGAATAAATAAGAAAATAAGTTCTAATCACGATAAAAGTAATAAGATGTTAAAATTGAAACTTGAAAGGGATTTGATTGGTGAAGGATTTTCTAAAGAATTGATTAATAAAGCATTAAGTGAAGCTGAATTTAATGATGATAGGGAAATAGCTAAAATGATTTATGAAAGGTTAGTAGCTAAATTAGGAAGAAAATATGAGGGTAAGGAATTAGAATATAAAGTTAAACAAAAAATGATATTACTTGGTTTTGATGTAAACGATTAAAAAGTAGTTGATTAACCAATATTTATTTGATAAGATATTATTGATAAGGAAAGTAGAGGTGACCAACCATGTATATATATAGTTTACATTTAGTTAACATGGGGGGGGTCATTATATGGCTAAGCAGTAAAAACTACTTTCTTTTATTGTGTTTAAAGATAAGGCTAGTGTTATAGGCTTATCTTTTTTGCGTGTAGAAAGATAATAGGAGGGAGTATACAAATGAATAGGGATAAAATAAATAGTATTATAACTATTAGTTTTTCTATATTTCTATTACTAATAGTAGTAGGTATTAGCTATGCAGCATTTAGTTATTCAGGGATAGGTCAAAAGGCAAATACAATTACTACAGGAGCAATCAGTATGACTTATACGGAATCTACTAATTCTATAGCATTAAGTAATGCGCTACCAACAACAGATTCAACAGGAAAGAAAAGAAATGCTACTGGAGAATACTTTGATTTCACAGTTAAATCATCTATAAAAGGTAATATTGATATTAACTATGAAATAGCAGCAAAAGAAGAAAATGGTAATACCTTTTCTGGTAAGAATATAAAGTATTACTTAACAAAAGTAAATAGGGATGGAACAGAAACAAAAGTAATGGCACCAAGAACATATTATGAAGAACCATCAGGAAATGTTTATACCGGAAGGCCTTCTGATATGATGAGTTTATTTGTTGGTAATCTAAATCAACAAGGAGATACAACAATTAATTATAGATTAAGACTATGGGTAGATGAAAATTATAATCCCCAAAATGATAATGGAGGACTAGTATATAAAGTAAAAGTAAATGTTTATGGACAA
>RKAV01000033.1 GCA_014846175.1 bacterium
AAATTCTTTTTATTAGATTCATACTTCTTAGGAGTAAATGTCTTAACTTTTTTTAATACTTCACTTAGTTTATTAGTATTTCTAAGAGCTAGTATATAACCATCTTTTTCAAATTCATCTACTATTTGTTTTTGATGATCATTAGTATGTTCTTTATATTTAGAAAGTCTAGGAGATGCTATTACTTTTTTATTATTAGAAAGAGCTGTTAAAATACTACCTACTCCTCCATGTGTAATTATTAAAGAAGCATTTTTCATATATTCTTCAAACTCATCTTTAGGAATAGTATCAAATATTTCCATAACAGTACTTTTATATTTAGTATAACCTGCTTGTACAATTATTTTTTCTTTGATATTACCGTTTAGTTTTTCTCTTTCTACGGCTTTTAATAATCTTTTAAATTGTTTATCTTGGGTACCAAGTGTTACAAAAATCATTAGTAAATCCACCCCCCATAAGTAGCGTTTTTATAAAGTTTTAACATAGGACGCCATTGGACAATGAATAGATTTGCTATTTTAAATTTATAGAATAACTTACCTGTTACAGTTTTAGTATTAATATTAGCAAAAGTTTCAATATAAATTACTTTACTACCAAATATTCTTCCAATAGAACACATAGGTCCCGCTGTATGAGCACCTGTTGTAATAATATAGTCTGGATGATATTTAAAGTAGTAAAATAGGCTTAAGAAACAATTAGCAAGTAGTTTAAATGGGTATGATAATAAATGATCTTTTGTACCATAGATTAGAAAGTTAATTCTTTTATATTTATGTTTTAAATTTCTATTAGATTTAGTATTCTCTGTTATAAGACAAGAATTATATCTTGGAAATAAATTAGCAAGTTGTAAGAGTTCACTTAAATGACCTCCTGTACTAGATATAAACATTACATTCTTTTTCATATATTACCTCTATTTGTTAATTATTTTTAACCATTGTTCTAATACTTTATCTTTACTATAGTTTTTAATCTTACGTCTTCCAGCACTACCTAATTCTTTTCTCTTTTCTTGATCATTTATTAAATCATTTATCTTATTAACCATCATTTTGTTATTACGATGTCTTATTAAATAACCATCTCTTCCAGAAGTAATAATTTCCTTAGCACCTTCTGCACTATCAAAAGCAAGACAAGGTAGTCCATTACTCATCGCTTCTAGTAATACTATTCCAAAAGATTCAGTATAACTTGTCATAACATAAATTGATGACTTATGCATAATATTGTTAATATAATCACTATTTTGAAAACCATGAAGAGTTACTTTATCTATTAAATTATTATTTTTAATATAAGCATCTAATACTTCTCTTTCTTTTCCATCTCCTATTATATCAAGTACCCAATCAGGATTTTTCTTCACTACTTCTTTATATATTTCTAATAAAGAAAGGTATCCTTTTTCTTTAGATAATCTTCCAACACTTACTATTCTCTTAGCAGTTAAAGGACTCTTTGTCTTAGGAATATTTTCTAAAGTATTAGGTATATAGACACATTTAACTTTATATTCTAATAATTCTTTACGATAGAATCTCTGTAAATCTTTTGATACTAAAATAAAGTAATCTAATTTCTTAGCACTTGCTACAACATCCATAGCATATTTCATATCATTATGATAGTGATTATGCTCCCAGCCTATTTTTAAAACCTTATCTTTAGCATAAAGACCTACTAAATCATTAAATAATACTCTAGTAGAAATAATTACATCAGCATCTGTTTCTTTTATATAGTTAATTACTTCCTTACGTCTTAAGTGAAGAATCTTAAGACTTTTAATACTTTCTTTAATAAATGCAATTGGTCTTACTTTTTTAAGAGATTCTCTCCATTCTTTTTCATTACTTTTAATACCTTTTTCAAGTAGATATTTTACTTTTATTTTATCATCTAAAGGAAATACTGGTTTATCATAAAGTTCATAAACGGAAGCTATTTCAACTTCTATATCAGCTGTAGTTGCTAATAAGTTAGCAAGAGTTGAAATAGATTTTTCTATTCCACCATAACCTAGATGTAATGCTATAATTGATATTTTCTTCATCCTACCACCCTTTCTTATCTATAGTATATACGAATTTCTTAAAAAGAAAAAGAAAAAACTGACAAAATATCAGTTTCTTATTAATTATTATGATTATTTTCTCTTTCTGCACGTTCTTGTTTCTTCTTTTCACGGCAAGCCTTACAACGTTTAGGTTCATTAGTTAAACCTTTCATTTGATAAAACTCTTGTTCTCCAGCAGTAAAAGTAAAATCTTCATGGCAATCACAACATGTAATTGTCTTATCTTTAAATTCCATCTAAACCTCTCCTTTCCACAACAATTGGACCAGTATAGAAATCAATAATAATCCAAAAATTGAAAGGTCAATATAGAATTCTTATAATTTTTATATATGTCCAGTGAATCTACTTCACAACTAAATTATACTATAAAGACTACTTTAATGCAAACACTTTATTCACCCTTTACACAACAGTTACATGGTCTGTTCCACAATTAGTAAACATATCTTCAACAGTTGTTGCACTTCCTATTACCCACTTATTACTTACTTTAATATTAGTAAGATTAGTTGTTTGTTTAAACATGCCACCCATTTTTGTGGCTTTTGACGTATCGAAGCTACTTAAATCAAGATTAGTTAAACTATCACAACTAGAAAACATACTTACCATACTAATTACTTTTGATGTATCAAAACTACTTAAATCAAGGGAAGTTAAACTACGACAGGCGAAAAACATAGCAGTCATATCTGTTACTTTTGATGTATCAAAGCTACTTAAATCAAGAGAAGTTAAACTTCCACAACTGTTAAACATTTGAGCCATATTAGTAACACCTTTGGTTATAACATTATTTAAATTAATAGTTTCTAAGTGGTTGCTTGCAACAAATGCCTGTTCCATATCAGCGTTTGTAAAATCAGCCCCACTTAAATTAACCTTTCGCGTACCAGATACAAATATTGAACGCAACTTTGTATTTCTAAAATTGGCATTTGATAAATCTATTTCAGGTATTCCATAAAAGAAATGTTGAAGTGAAGTAAGACCCTCAAAATTTGTACTTTTCATATCAACTTTCAAGTCGTTTTTAATACTATATAAAATAGTTTCTTCAAAATTTGAATTAGAAAAATCAAAATTATTCATATTTAGATATAATAAACTAGTGCAATCAACAATAGAAGACATATTAGTTACTTTTGACGTATTAAAGTTACTTAAATCTAAACTTTTTAATTTTGGACAATAGCCAAACATAGAAGACATATTAGTTACTTTTGATGTATTAAAACTAGTTACGTTAATTTCTTCCAAATTAGTACATCCATAAAACATACTAGCCATGTTTGTTACACTAGAGGTATCAAAATTAGTTAAATTAATTTCTTTTAATTTATCACATCTACTAAACATAAAACTCATATCTGTAACATCATTTGTTATGGCATTGCTTAAATTAATACTTATCAAATCACAATAAGAATTTGTATCAAATAATTTTTTCAAATTAGTACCAGTAAAATTTGCACCACTCAAATCTAAGCTTGATATAAATCTAAATAAATCAGAAAAATTACTTAAGTTTTCAAAATTAGCATTTTTCATACTAACTTTTATATTTTCACTCGTGTTATAAAATAATACTCCAGGAGTAGTCAATTTTGAAAAATTAAAATTTTCCATATTGAGATCAGCTAAACTACTACAATTAATAAACATACTATCCATATTAGTAGTAAATGATGTATCTAAATTAGATAAATCTATAGTTTTAACATTTGTAAATCCAAGAAAATAGTTTTTCATACTTTCATTAGCTATGATACCATTTCTTCCACCAATAGTTAATTTATAAGTACCTGCTCCTGTTCCATCATCTTCGATATAAGCCATTACTGATTTATTTTGTTCATCTGATACATCAAAACTAGCAAGTGCTGTTGCTGGTACTATATTATCTTTCTTAGTAGTAATACTAGTTATCTTCTCTTTATATTCTGCTGTATGAAAATCAGTTTCTGGTAGAGAAGACTGATTAGGCATCATATAAGCCTTTAATGTACCACCTTGAGGCATAGATTCACTTGTTACCTTACCATATACATTTATTCTAATAGAAAACTTTAAATCTCCTCCATCTCCTTGGGGATTATAATTTTCATCTACATACATTCTTAATCTATATTTAGTATTAAGTGATTCACCGGTAGTATTTCTTTCTAAACTCATCATACCACTTGGTTTACCTGTATATTGATTAGCACTACTTGTTTTAAATGTCTTAGGCGCCATTACTTCTGTTTCTGTTCCATCACTATTTATCTTTGTTAAATATAACTTTATATGCTTTCCATCTATCTTCTTTGCAGTAGAAGATGTTACATCTTCTGCTGCTATTTCATAATTAACAGCAGTACTTCCTTTGATATTACTTAGTACTGTAAAATCAAAGTACTCACCTTCTGTTAATCTTTTCTTTCCTGTTGCATCTGTTGTTGGTAAGGCTTTGTTTATACTAATTACATTACTTGATTCTTTATATTCCATTGATATAACACCTGTTGTTATAGTATTTAGTTTTTCTCCACTTCCTATAAAGGTGAATGCTGCATAACTTACTCCCATTACCATAAGCACTAGTAAAAATACTAGTCCTATTGATATTAATAATTGCTTTTTCTTATCCATTTTATACTACTCCTATTCTATAGATACTATAACAAAAAAAAGTAGTTACACAACCACTTTTTCAAAAAAAGATGACTACATCATCATGTCATCTTCTAAATCATAAATTGATGCAATCATCTTGTGTTTTAAACTTTCTAGTTTAGCAGGATTATTTTTGAAATATAAATACATTCCACCAGATATTCCTGCCATAATTGATAAAGATATCATCATTTTTTTACTCATAATATTATGCCTCCCTAAGACTATTATGAGTATTTTTTTCTAAATTATACCATTTTCTAAAAAGATTTTTAACGATGTTCTTCTTCCTCTTTCTTCATTATTCATAATAGCTTTTTCTAAAGCATTGATATCTCCTACTAGAATTAATTTCTTTTTACATCTAGTAACACCGGTATAAATTAATTTACGATATAACATTTTACCATAATCTAGTGTAAATGGTATTAATACTGTATCAAATTCACTACCTTGACTTTTATGAATAGAAATAGCATAAGCTAACATAAAGTTTTGAAACATACTAGCTTTATAAGGAACCATACCACAATCATAATCTATATCTATTTCTTTTGAAGGATTAATCTTTATTCTTTCTATAACCCCAATATCTCCATTGAAAACAGATTCATCTTTCATATTAGTAAGTTGAATAACTTTATCAAATTCTCTATATATACTATCTGTTCCTCTTATTTCTCTTTTACTATAACTTTTAGGATTCCATAATGCTTGTAAACTATCATTAATAGTATATATACCATTTCTTGTTTTATAAATAGGTGCTAATACCTGTAATTTAGATGGATTATAATGTTTACAAATATTACTTATAACATCAATTATTTCATTATCTTTACAAGGAATAAATGTTAAATCATCATTACTATTTAATAAAGTTCTATCTAATATACCTTCATTTATTTTATGAGCGAAAGGTATAATAGTAGAATTACTTCCTTGTCTATGCCAATGTTTTAAAGTATAAACAGGTAGTACTTTGCTTTCTATCATATCATTTAAAACATCTCCTGCTGCTACTGCTGGTAATTGATTAGCATCACCTACAAATATAATATGACAAGATGAGTATAAACCTTTTAAAAGATTAGCAAGTAACATGGTATCTATCATACTAGCTTCATCTACTATTACAAATGATACTTTACTTTTATTATATTCATTTATTTGAAAACGATTAGTGTCTTTATTCCATTTTAAGAATCTATGAATAGTAGATGCTTCAAACTTAGTAATCTCACTCATTCTTTTACTTGCTCTACCTGTTGGTGCTAATAAAGCTATTTGTTCTTCTAATCTAATTTTATTTGAAGCTTTAAGTAATTTAAATAAATCAAGTATTCCCTTTAAAATAGTTGATTTACCTGCCCCAGGTCCTCCTGTAATAACTGCTACTTTTCTTGTTAAAGCAAGTTTAATAGCTTCTAGTTGTTCATCAGTATATAATATACCTTGTTGTGTTTCTATTTGTTTTATCTTATCATCTAAGTCTTTATATTTAATCTCTTCACTATGAGCTAATAATCTTAATCTTTTAGCAATTAAAGTTTCTGCTTCATACATATCTTTAATATATAATCTATCATCTTTAATTACAATTTTTTGCTCGTTTAATAAATTATTATAAGCATCCTCTACACTATTTTTATTAACCTCTACTTTTAAAACTCTAAATAAATAGGAATTAACTTCTTCTTTAGAAAAATATGTATGTCCATAAGTCATAGATAATGTTTTAATTATATATATTATAGCTGCTGCTATTCTATTAACTGAATCCTTAGGATAATTAATAGTATAAATAGCATCTACTTTAGAAAAAGA
>RKAV01000027.1 GCA_014846175.1 bacterium
AAATACTACACCTTATACCTTTACTATAACTAATAGTGGAACAATAGATTCTTATTACACTATATCTAATGAAGAAGATACTAATAATACTTTAGATACTACTTATCTAAAATATAAGTTAGTTAGTAATGATGGTTATGATTCAGGTATAAAAAGATTAAAAGATATAGGTACAGGTACTTATAGAATAGTAGATGAAAGAGCTTTACTTAAAAGTAAAAGTGTAACTTATAAACTATACTTATGGATAGCAAGTGATGCTAGTAATACTATTCAAAATAAAATATATAAAAGTAAGATAATAGTAAATAGTACAAGTAATAAAACATTATATACTTATTGTATTGATAATGGCTTTACTAAGCTATCGGATTGTATGTTGGTAATGAATAATCATGAGCAAACGACTGATATAGCTAAAACTAATATTAAAGCAAAAGGAACACCAGACTTTAGTAAAATGGCAACAACAGATGAAGGCCTTTTCATGGCTGAAGATGATGAAGGAGAAAGTTATTACTATAGAGGAGCAGTAAAGAACAACTATGTATCATTTGCAGGATTCATCTGGAGAATAATAAGACGTAATGGAGATGGAAGTGTTAGAATGATTTATTCAGGTAAGAAAACTAGTGATACAGGTGAAGCAACTACTATAGGAAGCTCTACTTTTAATGATAAATATTGGGATCCAACTTATGTTGGATATAAATATAATGAAGACTTTGAATTACATGAAAATAATGGAACAACAAGTTATCAATGGTTTACTAATACACAAAAATATAACTATGGAACAGGCTATACTTTTGATGTATCTACCAAGAAATTTTCTTTAACTGGAACAATAAAACAATTAACATGGAAAGATAATCATGATGAAATAATAAAAAGTCAGTTATATAGTTGTTTAGAAACATCTTGTAATGTAGTATATAAAGTAACAGGATATAGCAACGATACAAGAATGATAGTCCAACCAATAAGTTATAGTTCAAAAAGTTTGGCAGCAGCTCAGACAAATAATACAAATTCTACTATTAAAATAAAAATAGATACTTGGTATAAGAATAATTTAAGCGCTTATACCTCAAAATTAGCTGATGAAACATTTTGTAATGATAGAAGTTTTGATATTGGTTCTGGGTATTTATTAGTACCATCTACGAGCTATTATTCAGCTTTTCGTTTAGAAACTAGTAAGAAACCAAACTTAAAATGCACTAATAGTAATGATAAATTCAAAGTCTCAAATGCAAGTGCTAAATTGAATTATCCGATAGCACTAATCACAGCAGATGAAGTTGCGATGGCTGGTGCACTAAGTTATAAATCAAATATAAATAATTATTTATGCACCGGAGCAACTCAATGGACTTTGACATCATCCTATTTTAGTGAAACAGTAAGCCAAGCCTGTGTTTGGTATTATAACTCATCAGGTGGTCTTGAGTCTTGGTTTTTTACTACTGGCACATTTGGAGTAAGACCAGTAATAAATTTAAAAGCTGATATACTGATAACTAAAGGAGACGGAACGGCACTAAGTCCATTTGTGGTTGAATCATAGAAAGGAGTATATACCAAATGAATAAGAATAAAATAAATAGTATTATAACTATTAGTTTTTCTATATTTCTATTACTAATAGTAGTAGGTATCAGCTATGCAGCTTATACCTATAGTGGAGTAGGTCAAAAGGCAAATACTATTACAACAGGAGCAATCAGCATGACCTATACTGAATCTACTAATTCTATAGCATTAAGTAATGCCCTACCAACTACTGATGCAACCGGAAAGAAAAGAAAGAATACTGGTGAATACTTTGATTTCACAGTTAAATCATCTATAAAAGGTAATACTGATATAAATTATGAAATAGCAGCAAAAGAAAAAAGTGGCAATACATTTTCTGGTAAGAATATAAAGTATTATTTAACAAAAGTAAATAGTGATGGAACAGAAACAGAAGTAATGGCACCAAGAATATATTATGAAGAACCATCAGGAAATGTTTATACTGGAAGACCAGCAGATATGATGAGTTTATTTGTAGGTAATCTAAATCAACAAGGAGATACAACCATTAATTATAGATTAAGACTATGGGTAGATGAAAACTATAATCCACAAAACGATAATGGTGGATTAACATATAAAGTAAAAGTAAATGTTTATGGACAAACAAGTGACACTGTAGCCCAAGCTGAAGATACTTATTGTAAAGATAATGGCTTTAATACTTTATCAGATTGTATGTTAGTATTAAACAATCATGAAGCAAGTGTAACTGCTGCTAAAACAGCAATAAAAGCAAAAGGTACTCCAAATTTTGCTAGGATAGCACCAAATGATACGGAAATAGATGGTTTATATATGGCCGAAGATGATGAAGGAGAAAGTTATTATTATAGAGGATCAGTAAAGAATAACTATGTCTCATTTGCAGGATTTACTTGGAGAATGATAAGACGTAATGGAGATGGAAGCGTTAGAATGATTTACTCAGGTAAATCAACAACAGATACAGGAGAAGCAACATCTATTGGTAATTCCCAATTCAATAGTAAGTATTGGGAACCAACTTACGTTGGTTATAAATATAACGAGGATTTTGAATTACATGAAAATAATGGAACAACAGGATATACTTGGTTTAATAATACATCAAAATATAACTATGGAACAGGTTATACCTTTGATACCTCTACTAAGAAATTCACTTTAACTGGTACCATAAAACAATTAACATGGAAAGACAATCATGATGAGATAGTAAAAAGTCAGTTATATAGTTGTTTAAATACATCTTGTAACGTTGTATATAAAGTAACAGGATATCAAAGCGATACAAGAATGACAGTAAAACCAATAAGTTATAGTTCAAAAAGTTTAGCAACATCACAAGCAAATAATAAAAATTCATCCATTAAAACAACAATAGATAATTGGTATAAAAATAATCTAACTGCTTATACTTCAAAATTAGCAGATGAAACATTTTGTAATGACAGAAGTATTTCAAGTGGAACAGGATACAAAACAGATTCAACTACATATTATGGATCATATAATAGAAATGTAGATAAAAAAACTCCAAGTTTGAAATGTGCCCAAGATAATGATAAATTCAAAGTAGCAAATGCAAGTGCAAAACTAGACTATCCAGTGGCACTAATTACAGCTGATGAAATGGCAATGGCTGGAGGTGTATTTGCTACATCAAATACAAATTATTATTTATATAATGGACAATATCAGTGGTCTCTTTCGCCTAGTGGCTTCTATTCTATCTACTCTTCTGTGGATGTCTGGCGTGTTCATCCATCTGGTAGCTTTGTCCCGGGGCGCATCGTGGCTAACTCATTCGGTGTCCGTCCAGTAATAAACCTAAAATCAGATACCTTAATAACTAAAGGCGATGGATCATCTTTGAATCCCTTTGTAGTTGAATAAATTAAGTAACCATGTTAAATTGGTTACTTTTACTTTTAAAAAAGTATTTAACATGATAGAATTAAATAGTAAGGAAAAGTATATAGTATATATACTTTGACTTTATTATAATTAAATAAAGAGAGGAGGTTACATTCAATAATATTTTGAATGTAAAATTATGACAGCACATATAGAAAGCAAAAAGGAAGATATTGCTAAAAGAGTATTAATGCCAGGTGATCCATTAAGAGCTAAATATATAGCAAATAAGTTTTTATCTGATGTAAAACTTGTTAATCAAACTAGAGGTATGTTAGGCTTTACTGGTAAATATAAAGGAATAGATGTTACTATCTTTGCATCAGGAATGGGAGGACCATCTATTGGTATTTATGCTTATGAGCTATATCATTTTTATGATGTAGATAAAATTATAAGAATTGGTACTTGTGGTAGTAATAAAGAAAGTGTTAAAGTACGTGATTTAGTAATAGGAGAAGATGCTTATACATTATCAAGTTATCCTAAATTATTCTTTGATGATAATAATAAAATATTTTCTGGTGATAAAGAAATAGTATCATCACTTTATAATCATGCCCTAAAATCTAATGCTAGAGTAGAAAAAGGTACTATTATGACTAGTGATATTTTTGATGTTTATGTAGATAAAGATCGTTACATGAAAAATTATGATAGTAATATAGATACATTAGTATCAGAAATGGAAGGAGCTATTTTATACTGTATAAGTAAGCATCTTAATAAAAAAGCAGCTTGTATCCTAACAGTGGTTGATTCTATGTACGAAAAAGTAGAACTATCTAGCATTGAAAGAGAGCAAGCACTAGATCAAATGATTACAGTAGCACTTGATACAGTTATTGAATAAAAAATAATAATTTGTAAATACTAGAAAAAGGTGATAATATGCAATATACAAAAAAAGATTTAGGTTCTTATAATTTACATTTCATTAAAACAGATAATTATAAAACTATTACAGTTAAAATTTATTTTAGAGAAAGAATTAATAAAGATACTATTACTAAAAGAAACTTTTTAAATAGTATGTTATTCTTATCTTGTAAAGATTATCCTACTAAAAGAGAAATGACTTTAAAAAGTCAGGAATTATATGCTGCTACTGTTACTTATAATTCTAGAAGATTAGGTAATTATTTAGATTCAATATATACCTTAAAAGTATTAAATGATACGTATACAGAAGAAGATAATTTTAAAAATAGTCTTTCTTTCTTTTCGTCTATTTTATTGAATCCTAATATAGAGAATAAAGCTTTTAAAGAAAATGATTTTAATGTTATTCATTCTAGAATGAAATCTAATCTTGAAGGGTTAGAGGATGATAAAGCAAGTTATGCTACTGTTAGACTATTAGATGAAATAGATAAAGATAGTAGTGTATCTATTAGAACAATTGGTTATTTAGAAGACTTAGAAAATATTACTAAAGAAAACTTATATGATTATTATTTATATATGATTAATCATGATTTGATTGATATATTTGTTTTAGGTGACATTGATGTAGATGAAGTTTCTAAAATGATACAAGATGAGTTTAAAATAGAAACTTTTAAAAGAAAAAATGATGATTTACATTTAAATGTTTGTGAAAGAAATAAACCTAAATATATAGAAGAAGCAGTTGATGCTAAGCAGAGTCAATTAGCTTTAGCACTATCATTAAAAGATTTAACTCCTTATGAAAGGAACTATCCTTTAACTTTATACAATATAATATTAGGTGGAGGAGATAACTCTTTTCTATTTCAAGAAGTAAGAGAAAAAGCTTCCCTTGCTTATTATATAGGAAGTACACCTAATAAGTGTGATGATTTAATACTAATTAGATCAGGAGTAACTCCTACTATGGAAAATAAAGCTATAGCACTTATTAAGAAACAAATAAAAAGATTAAAATCAGCCGATTTTACTAATGATGATGTAAAAAAAGCTAAAGAATACTTTACTACAGCATTAGATGATATGTTAGAAAGTCCGCTTGAAATAATTGATTGTTATTACATGATGGAAATACTAGGAGTTGATGATTTTAAAACTAAAAGAGAAAAGATGCTTATGGTGACAAAGGAAGAAATAGTAGAAGTGGCAAAAAAGGTTTCTATACATACTATCTTTTGCTTGAAAGGAGTAAACAATGAATAAAGTTATGATTAAAGGTACTAACACGTACTATTATAGAACTAAACTTGATAATGGTTTAGATGTTATCTTATTACCTGATGATAAGTCTAGGAAAAAGAACTATTTTATGAACTTAGGTACATATTATGGAGCTTTAACTAACTCCTTCGTACCAATTGGTAAAAAAAGAATGGTTAATTTTCCTCATGGTATAGCACATTTTTTAGAACATAAATGTTTTGAAATGAAAGAAGGACCTAATCCGTTTGATTTTTATGCTGAAACTGGTAGTTATGTAAATGCTTTTACTAATTATGATACTACTTGTTATGTTGTATCCGGTAATAAAAAATTTAAAGAGAATTTAGAAAATTTATTAGAATTTGTTTTTACTCCATATTTTACTGATTCTAATGTAGAGAAAGAAAGGGGAATCATTAAAGAAGAAATTCACATGCGTGAAGATGATCCTGATTATCAAACTTTCTATACTTTAGCTGATAATTTATATCATGAATATCCTTTGAAATATCCAGTAGCTGGTCGTGAAGAAGATATTGATAAAATTAATAAAGAATTATTATATGATTGTTATAATACTTTTTATAGACCATCTAATATGTTTTTAGTAATTGGTGGGGTATTTAATAAAGATGAAATTGTTTCTATTGTTAATAGTAAAATGAATGAATTAGGTATTACTAATGTTTCGGAAAAAGTGAAGAAAGAAGAAATACATGAAAAACTTGAGGTAGTAAAAGAAGAAGAAACTATTATAAGAAAAGTAAGAAAAGATAAATTATGTATTGGTTATAAGATGAAACGTAGTAGTTTTCCTATTAAAGATGATATAATACTAGATTTATA
>RKAV01000030.1 GCA_014846175.1 bacterium
TACGACTGTAAACTCGTACATCGCGCGCTGGCACCACATAGTAAAGGTACATACTCATCCAAAGGTTCACGGTGCCACCATTCTCTGCTACAACCAGAAGTTCTCTCTTTCCGGAACCTTTACGTCAACGACGAAAAAAACGGCATCCATGTATCAGATACATCTCCTCAAGGAAAAGCCGCCGCTTGGGTCTGCTGGGAGATGGATAGTTTCGGCATATATACAATAACCGTTGAAAACACTTCCGATAAAGAGATAAGTTTCGTGATAACATCCAACTAATTATGAAAATATATTTATTACATATAAAGATTTTGTTTTAAAATCTAAAGTTATTGGTAGTAATATTATAAAAGAATATACATCAGGAGAAATGGATCTATACCATATGGACGTATATCGCTTGGATGGCAAAGTAGATGATCTTGGAATCGAAGAATACTACCACAGTGGTGGAGTTGTGATTATAGAATGGTCAGATATGATTAAAGATTATCTTCCAGAAGAAAGATTAGAAATTAAATTTAAACTTTCTAATGATGATGAAGATGTTAGAATTATAACTATTACTCCTTATGGTAAACAATATGAAGATTTATGTGAGGATGTATTATGAAAATACTTTATATAGATACATCTTCAGATTATTTATATACTGGAATAGTTATAGATAAAACACTAGTTAGTGAGTGTCAAGAAAAGTTAGGCAAAGATTTATCTAAAGAGGCATTACCAAAGATTATAAGTACTTTTAATAAAGCAAATATATTACCAAAAGATTTGGATAAAATTATTGTTGTAACAGGTCCAGGGTCATTTACAGGTATTAGAATAGGGGTAACAATTGCTAAAACTATTGCTTGGAGTTTAAATATTCCAATTGTACCAATTTCTGGTTTAACTGCTATGGCAATATCAAATGAGATTGATGGTTATTCTATGCCCCTTATAGATGCAAGACGAGGTTTTGTTTATGGTGCTTTATATAATAAAAATAACGCTATAGTAGCTGATTCACATATACTCTTAGAAGAATTAAATACTATATGTGATGATTATAGCCCAATTACTGTTATCACTAATAATGATATACAAACTAAATACAATACAATTAACTATAAGCCAAATATTCTAAAAATAGTAAATTACTTTCAAGATAAGGATGGTTTAAATCCTCATTTAATTAATCCAATATATTTGAAAAAAACCGAAGCTGAGGAAAAAGCTAATTTATGATAAAAGAATATAATACTTATCCACAACTTTCTGTGGATAACTTTGTCTATAAGATTAATGAAAATGAGTTTGATAAAAATCCTTTTTTAAAATTAATAGTATATGAAGATAATAAATTAATAAAGGGATTTTTAATTTATAGTGAAATATATGATAGAATTGAAATTGATCAGATAGAAGTTTTAGAAAAGTATCAAAGACAACATATTGCTTCAGCACTAATGGATTATCTAATAGCTATAGCAAAAAAGAAGAGAATTATTAATATTACCTTAGAAGTTAAAATAGATAATTATAAAGCAGTTTATTTATATCATAAATATAATTTTGTTGAAGTTGCGAAAAGACAAAATTACTATAATGGAACAGATGCATTACTAATGCAATTAATAATAAATTAGATTTGGAAGTGTAAGATAATGAAAGATATTTATATATTAGGAATAGAAAGTAGTTGTGATGAGACAAGCTGTTCTATTGTTAAAAATGGAAGAGAAGAAATAGCAACTTCTACTTCAACCCAAATTTCTATTCATGAAAATTTTGGTGGAGTAGTACCGGAAATAGCAAGTCGTGAACATGTAAAGAATATAACCTTCGTAATAGAAGATTGTCTTAAGAAAGCAAATATGACTATAGAAAATGTAGATGCTATAGCAGTTACTTATGGACCAGGTCTAATTGGCAGTTTATTAGTTGGTTTGGAAGCAGCAAAAACATTAAGCTTTGTTTATAATAAACCATTAGTACCAGTACATCATATAGCAGGTCATATTTATGCAAATAGTCTTGTAGAAGAGTTTAAGTTTCCATTACTTGCTTTAGTTGTGAGTGGTGGACATACAGAATTAATTAAGATGGAAGAACATTTAAAATTTGAAAAACTTGGTGGTACATTAGATGATGCTATAGGAGAATGCTACGATAAGGTAGCAAGAGTTATTGGTTTATCTTATCCAGGTGGCCCTAAATTAGATAAATTAGCACATACAGGTAAAAATACTTATCAATTACCAACACCATTAAATGATGATAGTTATAATTTTTCTTTTAGTGGACTTAAAAGTGCTGTTATTAATTTAGTTCATAAAGAAAAGCAAAATAATAAAGAAATAAATCAAGCAGATTTAGCTTGCTCATTTCAAACTGTAGCTATTAATAGCATCATAAATAAAACAAAGAAAGCTCTAGTAAACGAAAAAATATCAAATTTAATAGTAGCAGGAGGAGTAGCAGCTAATCAACAATTAAGGGAAGAAGTAGAAAAGTTATCAAAAGAATTAAATATAAAATATTCAATACCACCACTTAAATTTTGCACTGATAATGCAGCTATGATAGCGACAGCAGGTTATTATCTTTATCAAAAAGGTATAAGAGCTGATTATAATTTAAATGCTATTTCCAGTGTTAACTTGTAAATAAACATATCATAAATATGTTTTTTTTGTTTAAATCATTTATTTTTTTCCAAACTGTGTTATAATCAATAATAGGAAAGAGTAGGTTAGTAAGAATTCTTATTAATCAAAAATTCAAATAACTCATACTATATGAGAATAAAGAATAGAAGGAGAGAAGTTTATGTTGAAAACAAAAGTAGGGTATAGTACTCAACAAGATAGTTTTACAAAAGGTGTAGAAACTGCTAAAAATGCAAAGCTTGGAATGAAACCAAAATTAGGGTTACTTTATACTTCATGTCAAGATGATATAGAAGAGGTAATTAAAGGTGTTCGTTCTACAATGAGAGGAGTTCCAGTAGTTGGTTGTACATCAAGTGGAATGGTTATGACTAACGATGGAATTATTGCTAGTGAAGATGGTTTTGCTGCTATGATGAGTTTTGATGACAAAAACTTATCAGTAGGAGTAGCTTGTCATGAAGCTGGTAAAAATGCTAGAGAAATAGGAAGAAAAGTTGCAAGAGAAGCAGTATTAAATGCTGGAGCAACATATTCACCAGATTATTTCTATATGGTAGCAAGCCCAAAAGAAGAAGAAGATTACTTAATGGGAATCCAAGATATTATTGGACGCGTTCCAATGTTTGGGGGAAGTGCTGCTGATGACACTGTAGAAGGAAATTGGAAAATATATTGTAATGATAAAGTATTTTCAGATGGTGTAGCAGTAGTATTCTTCTATACAGATAATGAAATAGCTACATCTTATACAGGTGCATATCGTGAATCAAAAAATGTAGGTTTAATTACTGAAGTTAAGAATAATCGTACGTTAGTTAAAATTGATGGTGTATCTGCCCTTAAGAAATATGCTGAATGGACAGGAACAACCGTGGATAAATTACACGGCCAAAACTTATTAGTAGCATCAATTACTAAACCATTAGGTGTTAAAGATCCACTAGGAAATCTAACTGTAGTACGTCATCCAATGTTTGGAGATGATCAAGGTACTAAAACTGCCAATGATGATACTATTAACTTAGGAAATAAAGTAGTAGAAAAAACAGCTATTATTCAATTAGAAGCAACAGTAGATGAATTAATTGATTCTACTAAAGCAACATTAAAAGACTTAAAGAGTCAATTATCATGTGACCCAGCAGGATATGTATTAGTTCACTGTGGCGGAAGAAAATTAGGAATTGGAAACCGAATCAATGAAGTATATAATAATCTAGTAGAAGAAGCACATGGTGTACCATTTATTACAATCTTTACTTTTGGTGAGTATGGTTATGATGAACATTCATGTAATATCTGTGGTGGTTTAATGTTGTCATTCACTGGATTTGGAAAAGAATAGGAGGAAAAATGAAAAATTTAATTGGAGGAAAATTTGTAGATGCTAGTAATGGAGAAAAGGCAGATGTAATTAATCCTGCTACTAATGAATTAATTGATACTGTTCCATTAGCTACCGAAGAAGATGTTGATTTTTGTGTTAAAGAAGCTGCTAAGGCACAAAAGGCTTGGGCTAAAATGCCAATGTATGAAAGAGGAGAAATTCTTTATAAATTTGCCGACTTAGTAGAAGAAAGACATGAAGAACTTGCTCAATTATTATCTAAAGAAACAGGTAAGCCAATTAAAGAAGCAAGAGCAGAAATTAGTAATACTAAGCACTTCGTTCATGGCTATGTAGAAAAAGCAAAACATGATTACGGAAATGTAATTCCAGCAGGAAGTGAAGTAGGACAAGAAAAGACAATGCAAATAACTGTTCAACAACCATTAGGAGTAGTAGCTTGCATTATACCATTCAACTTCCCATGTGACCTATTTGGTCAAAAAGTACCAAGTGCATTAATAATGGGAAATAGTGTAATCGTAAAACCATCTACTGATAATCCATTGACACTTCATAGATATTGTGAATTATTAGTAGAAGCAGGAATACCAGCAGGAGTTATTAACTGCATTTCAGGACGTGGTTCTGTAACTGGAAATGCATTAGCAAAACATCCACAAGTAGCATTAATTAGTGTAACAGGAAGCACCGAAGTAGGGGCTGAAGTAATGGCTAATGCTGCAAATAATATTACACATGTTATGTTAGAATTAGGTGGAAACGATGCCTTTATCGTTATGAACGATGCTGATATGGACTTAACTATGAAAGAATTAATTTGGGGACGTCTTTATAATACTGGACAAGTTTGCTGTGCTAGTAAAAGATTCTTAGTTCAAAAAGAAATTAAAGATGAATTTATTAGAAGAGCAGTAGAAACTTTAAAATCATTAAAAGTTGCTATGCCTCAAGAAGAAGATGCTGATATTGGTTGTCTAATAAATGAAAAAGCAGCTATTAATGCAGAAGAACAAGTTAAGAAAACAATTGAACAAGGAGCTACTTTAGTATATGGTGGTAGAAGAAATGGAGCTTTCTTTGAACCAACAATTATAGATAATGTAACAAAAGATATGGATGTAATGAAAGATATGGAAATTTTTGCACCAGTAATTCCCGTTTGTACTTTTGATACATTAGAAGAAGCTTTAGAAATAGCTAACCAAAGTAAATTTGGTTTATGTGGAAACATTATGACTAGTGATATGAAAACTGCTTTCAAAGCTGCTATGGAAATGGAAGTAGGAGGAGCTGTTATCAATGGTGCAAGTTTCTATCGTGCTATTGAAATGCCATTTGGTGGATGGAAACATTCAGGAATTGGAAACGAAGGAGTTTCAACTACCTTAAAAGAAATGAGTCGTACAAAGACTATAGTTCTTAAAAATATTTTAGATTAATAATAAAAAAGACTTAAGATTGTTACTAAAATCTAAGTCTTTTTTTACATATTACTACGGAAAAAACTTAAAAATTATGTATTATTATATTATCTATTGTCTATATTATTAGTATAATGTATGCTTGTTACGAGGTGAGAAAATGGGAAGATACATAATTTGTGGTATAGCAACAAAAATAAAAGTTGAAACTAGGCTTAATTTGCAGGAAAATAAAGAAGAAGTGTTAAAAAGAATAGCAAGTACTTTTGATTTGAAATATTATGATATTATAGATGAAGGCTATTATGATTTTATGTATTTAACGTTAAAAGAAGATTTATTCAATATGAAATTTAAAGACTTATTATTACAATTAGCAGAAATAGATAATTTTAGAAATCAATTTTATTATGATATTAATTCAATAAAAAGAAGTGATAGAGATACACAAAAAGATAAAAAAGAAAAAGTAATGAATTACTTAAATAATAGTTTTGATTTATATTTAGAAAAAGACAATGTTAAAAATAAATATTATTTGAAAGGTGTAGACGAATATAGTGAAGATGAATCAACACTTAATTGTGAAAACTATTTTTATTGTACTAACATGAGTGATGAAACTTTATTTAATGATAATATAGAAAGAGGAGACCTTAAAATAAATTTTAATTACTTATTACTGTACTTTCAAGCAGATACAACGTATAGTGAAGATATATGTTTTACATTGAAACTTTTAAATTATTTTTTAAGAAAAACTTTGACCTGTGAATTAAAAAAAACACTAATATTTGGTTTAACAGATTAATTATAAAATAATACTTAATTA
>RKAV01000079.1 GCA_014846175.1 bacterium
GCCTTACTAAACAAGGATTTAGTTTAAGAATGACTATTTACTTTATTATTTTACTAATTACCTCAGCTTTAGGAGGTATGATAGGTATTAATCAAAAAGAATAATATCTTTACTAGAAATATATTTAGTTTTAATAATTTTCTTACCTTTTACTGACATTTATTATAACTTCTTTCTAACTTAGCCATAGTAAATATACTACCTTCATCTATTGATAGGTTCTTTTCTTTGTAAAATAACATATTATATATAGGTATTCAACTCAATGTGTTATAATATTTGCTTAGGAAGTGATTTAATGGAAAAATTTATTCTAAGTGAAATGTGTGATAAAAACTTTTCTAAAGCTGTAAATGAAATATATTTATTAACTGATTATAATAAGAAACAATATCCAGAGTATTATAAATGGTATTTTTCTAAAAATATACCTCGTGTTATTAATGGAACAGGAGATATTATTTTTTATTTAGATGGCTTAGAAATTATAGGAATTAGTATTTTAAAAAACGATACGGAGAAAAAACTATGTACTTTTATGGTTAATCCTGAATATAGAAAAAAAGGCTATTCCAAGCTATTATTAGAAGATTCTTTTAACTATTTAAAAACCGATAAACCTGTAATTACTATACCTGAGTTTAGACTTAATGAGTTTTCTAGTATTATTAATGCTTATGACTGGAAAGAATCTTCTATCATTGATAATTATTTTTCAAAAGAAATTGAATTTAATGGAGAAAAGAAATTGATAAAAAAATAACTTATTTCATATAATATAAATAATTTTGTGTAAATAGTAATTATCATAATATTTGGAACAGTTATAAGTTCCTTTTGCTAATTAACGATATCTATATAATTCATATTAGTATATACAAATATTTTAACTGATTTGCTAATATAATCATTCATTTTGTTTAAGATTATCTACAGCAATAACTTTTCTTTCATTATCAAGATAATACTCAACGTCTGCTGTTACATTATGAATATTTTTATTGTTATCTAGATCCCCAGAAGTTTTATTATCATATATATTAATAACCTTTCCCTGTATTATTTTTCCGTTTTTCATAATAAATAAATTTAGATTTCTGTTTTTTTAATCTTTAAATTTTTTTTAACGAAAAAGCAAGCATAATGATAATGAAGGGCTACAAATTCCTATAAATATAAGATAACTAACATCAATAGCATCAAACCCATTAGATAAAAACTGTACTACTAAAAAAAAGAAATACTGAAACCCATATTATTATTTGAAATAAACTTCCACTACAATCTTCGTCAAAGAGTACACCATTTGCCACTCTCTTTTTATCTATTATATAACCTTTCTTTGAAAATTCTTTTAATATATAAGTTGCCCATCTTCTAAATTGTATAGCTCTATCTGAATTGGTTCTATAACCTACCGAAATAACCATATCTAGATTATAATATAATACATTCCTAGTAATCTCTCTATTTTCCTCTTTTTGAACTAGTGCATAATTTGCACTAGTTGAATTCTCATTTAATTCAAGTTCGGAATATATATTTTTAATATGCTTGGTAACTACTGTTCTATCAACATTAAAAAGTTCTCCAATAGCTTTCTGTGTTAACCACAAATCTCAATCTTCAAATCTAACTTGAATTCCTTTATTATGTGTTTGTCTTTCAAATATTAAAAATTCTGCACTACTGCTTCTTATAATTAAATCTTTTGCCACTTTTATCATCTCCTGTTTCTAAATTTTAGCTTTCTACAATCAACTCATCAAAGTCGTAAATCTTTCTAATTATACCAAAAAAGGATATTTTTTTATCTATCTAATTATCAATTAATTAAATTCCATTTTTCTTTCTTTTAATCTCAATTGTTTTATTTTTTGCCTTTCAAAATTTTTATAATCTACTGATTCATGATATATATCATTAACAAAATCAGTACTACAACAAAGTCTATCTGATATTTTCTTTATATCATCATAATTAGCTTGTTCTGTTAATTGATGTAATTCTAAATAATTTTTTACTCTGTTAGTCAAATAAAGTGTTTTTTCTTCACTTTTTTTTAATAATTCTTTATAATTACAATAATCTTTTATTAATACATTATAAATTTTCATTTGTTTTTCATTTAAAACTGATACGTCAAACTTGTCAGAAATCACTCCCAAAATTTCAGTTACGTTATTAATATCTAAATTATATACATCCATTAAAAAATCAAAAGCATTGCCACGAGAACCACATCCAAGGCAATAAAATAAATGTACTCGTTCATCAACAAAAAATTCATAATATTCTGAATTATTTTTATGAAAAGGACACATATTATAATAAAATTTATTATTTGGATGTACCTTTACTTTGGGCATGTCGTCAATCACTTTATTAGAAAATAAACTGTTAAAATATGATTCAATTATACCAATTAAATAGATATCACTTTTAATTGAAAACATTATTTCATCACTATATTTTAAATCATCATAATTTCTTTTATTCATCATTTTCACCTATTTTACTTTTAATTTCAGAAAGCTCTTTTAAATTTTTAGACATTAATATAACTTGAGATGAAATAGGTAACAATTCATTATCAACAACAACATAGTTTTCTATCTTAACATTTGTTAAATCCATCATTTTTTGTAATTCATCTTGTATATAGTGTAATTGTATACAATGTGGAGACCTATCAACACTTGCAAAAATAATTCTTTTAACTTTCTTTGTTCTAATCATACCTCCTATCTTAGTAATTGCCATATTTATATGTGTCTCCTCCAAGCATAATTCATATATGTTATTTGATATTTGTTCTAACTTTTTAAGGCCTTCTCGTTGCATACTTTTTAAGCAACTACCTACAATTATTATTGTATCATCTACATCATATATATTACTTTTCATTAATATTTTCATAATCTTACTCCTTTATGTTCTTAAATTTTAATAAACTAACTTTTTATAACTACTGCTTTGTGTATAAAAGCTTTTCTAATTTTTCAAGTTTTAATCATTGGTATTTCTTCTTTATTTACTTCGTCAATATCAGCAATTACTTTTTTACCTTCTACCAATCTCATAGTGTACATACATCTTTATCTATTTTTGCTTCCTTCTTTCCTAAATTTCACTCAACGCTTAACATTTTAACTGCTTGTTTTATCTCACTATAATTCATATACTTTCCACCTAAACATATTATAGCAAATAAAAAAAAGAAAAAGAGTATCTAAACACCTTATAAATGTTAATGAAGTAATTAAATAAAATTTAACTCTGGTATAATAAAACTCTATTAATTCTTGTTTATCTATAGTACTCCTATTTTAGAATTATCTTATAATACCTTGTTTCTTCTTTTTCAGCAAGTAATATTCCCCCATTATTTTCTATTACTTTTTTAGAATCCATATTTCCCTTTGATGATTGGCCGTATACTTCTTTAAATCCCATTTTCTTAAATTTTTCTAATGCTAATTTCAAAATTTTGGTTCCATAACCTTTTCTTCTTTCTGATAACCTTATCCTATAGTAAAAATTACCTGACCATCTCTTCCAATTGTCATCTATTTCAGTTCTTAAACATATTAATCCTATTGGCTTACCATTATCATACATTATATAAGAAATAGTTGGCGCGTCATCATAAGTTACTTTATTATATTTTCTATTAATTTCTTTTTTAAATAATTCTTAAACTTGTCATACGGAATACCATAAGCCTCATTAGTTGAACCAGATTCCTTTGATGGAATGTCCTGAAACATTTCATATTCATCATAAGACATTGTTAAGTCTAACTCTTTTAAACACGTATATCACCTTTCTTTTACTACTCTTTCTAATTTATACATTCCTCTAAACATATTATAGCAAATAATAAAGAAAAAAAGTATCTAAATACTTTTATTCTCCACTTGATAATAAATTCTTAATATCTTTTTCTGATAGAGATGATAAACTTGCACTATCATTCTTACCTTCTATTAAGTTTTCACTAAGAATCTTTTTCTTATCTTGTAGTTCTATAATTCTCTCTTCAATAGTACCTTTAGTTACTAATTTTATAACAGAAACTGTTTTAGTTTGTCCTATACGATGAGCTCTATCTGTCGCTTGATTTTCAACTTGGGGATTCCACCAAATGTCTAGATGTATTACTGTATCTGCTCCCGTTAGATTAAGTCCTGTTCCTCCTGATTTTAATGTTATTAAGAAACAGTTAGTATCATCATTATTAAACTTTTCTACCATATTCATTCTATCTTTACTTTTAACTGAACCATCTATCATATAGTAGGTTATTTTATTTTTAGTAAATAATTCTGCTACATTATCTAAAACTCTTTTAAAACTACTAAAGATTAATATTTTATGATTATTTTCAATACTTTCTTTTACAACCCTTAATAACTCATCAATTTTAATTCTATCACCTGTATAATTTTCATACATAACTGATGGATCAATACATATCTGTCTTAGTTTCATTAAAAGTTGTAATATTTTCATACGTGACTTTTCAAAACCACCATCTTTTATCATCTCATCCATTTCTTTTTTAGTATCTTTTAATTCTTTCATATAAAGCATCTTTTGTTTATCAGGTAGTTCTATATATATTTTATTTTCTATTTTTTTAGGAAGAAACTTAACAACATCTTTTTTCTTTCTTCTTAAGATAAATGGTTGAATCTGTCTACTTAAGTTATTTAGAATTTCTAATCCTTCTGAATCAACATCTTTAATATTATATTTTTCTCTAAATTTAGTAACACTATTTAAATAACCTGGCATAATAAAGTCAAATATACTCCATAGTTCTGTAACATTATTTTCTACAGGAGTACCTGTTAATGCTATTTTACACTTAGCATTAATCTTCTTAATTTCCTTTGTCATAGTAGCTTGATAATTCTTAATAGTTTGAGCTTCATCTACTACACATAATTCAAATTCCATATTTTCATATTCATCTTTATCATTTCTAATTAAGCCATAACTAGTAATAAAGATATTATATTTATCTTTATTAGCAAATATCTCTTGTCTTTTAGCTACTGTATCTGATACTGCTACATATTTTAGTTGTGGGGCAAACTTAGAAAACTCTTTTTCCCAGTTATAAACAAGTGCTGTAGGTACTACAATAATTATCTTAGCTAAAGGTTTTTCTTTTAGTATTTGTTTAATAAAGGTAATTGTTTGTAAACTCTTACCTAACCCCATCTCATCAGCTAAAATACCACCTAAATCACATTTATATATAGTATTTAACCACTTAACACCATCTTTTTGATAATCCCTTAATACTTCTTTATCTTCTTCATCAAAAGAAACACTGGCATTCTTATATTTTTTAAAGTTAGAAATAAATTCATCAAATAAGTTATTAGTTTCAATATTTTTATATTTACTATTTTTTAAACTATCAATATAAATAGCTCGATATTTAGGAACAATAGCATCCCCTTCTAATATATCATTCTTTGATAAATCAAGATCACTTATCAAGTTATTCAATTGTTCTAATTCTTCATTATTTTCTAAAGAAACTACATTATTATTTTTTAATTTATAATACTTCTTCTTTTGTTTTAAAGCACTAAATAAACTATTCAAATCTTCATTTTTAATACCATCTACATTAAATTTATAACTCATTATACCATCTTGACCAATACTAAAATTACTACTAGTGGAAATATTCTTTAATACTTTAGTATTATCTATTCTCTTACTAGTAAATATCTCATATTTATCTTTTAATGTTGTTATTACTTCATCTAAGAAATAATATATGTCATCATCATCAGTCATAATAAAGGAATTATTATCTTCTACAAAATTGTAGTTTAAAATATCTGTTACAACTTCTTTTTCATAATCAATATCTCTTAAAAAATCAACTTTATCAAAGTAATTAAGTTCACTACCTTTATAATCTAAAATAATATCACATTTAAGTTTAGAA
This sequence comes from bacterium, assembly GCA_014846175.1. Lineage (GTDB taxonomy): Bacteria > Bacillota_I > Bacilli_A > RF39 > UBA660 > Onthousia. Next base: position 5,978 of record RKAV01000079.1, read on the forward strand.
TAGGATATATCAAAATATAATTTTACTTTAGGTTTAGTTGGTAATTCAATTTCAGTTACTTCACTATCTATAGTAAGATTATCTTTAACGTTATTTAATAACCCATTATTAAATTGTGAAATACTATCTTTATCAAAAACTAACTCACTAATTTTTCGCATTCTTAATTGTTTTAATAAATCCCTATCTTTTGCTGCTAACATATAGAAATTGTGATTATAAACAATTAAGAATGCGAAAAATTAGTGAGTTACTTTTTGATAAAGATAGTATTTCACAA
>RKAV01000012.1 GCA_014846175.1 bacterium
CAATTTTTTCTTCAAAAGTACTACTTGGAAGTTCTAATAAAGTCACAATACTTTTAAAAAGCTCAGCTGTATTTTGCTTACCTTTCTCCTCTAAAAGATAAAATGTAATGTCTTTATTTGACAATAATTCTAATTCCTCTTTTTTCTTTTCTGACAACTTCATTTCTTTTCCTCCCATATCAAAATCTATTAAAAATAATTTTTCTTAATATTTAAATCATATAAACTTATATCATTTTTTATTAGCAATTGCAATACTTTTTTATATACTTTACATTTTTTCAGGTATTTCAATTCCTAAAATAGTCAATAACTCTACATTTGTATCATATACATTTTTCGTTAAAAGTAACCAGTTTTCTTGAATATTTTTATCTTTTTCTGTTAAAATATGACATTTTTCATAGAATTTGCTATAAGTACTAGTAAGTTGATATAAATAATCTGATATTACATTTAATTCTTTTGTATCATATGCTTTATGTAATACTTTATTCTTAGCTAGTAATAATGTTATTAATTCTTTTTCTACTTCTTCACTAATTTTTGTATATTTACTATAATCTAAATTATTTTCTTTAGCTTTCTTTAATAGTGATTTCATTCTTATAGTAGTATATAAAAGGTATGGACCAGTTTTTCCTTCAACATCAACAAATTTTTTAGGATCAAAGATATAATCGGTTGTTCTATTTGATAATAAATCAGCATATTTAATAGCTGCTACTGCTATTTGTTCAATTATTTCATCTTTATTTTCTTCAGTTTCTAAATTATGAGAATGATTTTCTACTTCTTCTTTTACTTCTTTTAAAAGACTTTTTAATGATAAGGCTCCACCATCTCTTGTCTTAAATGGTTTACCATCTGGACCATTCATTGTTCCAAATCCAAAGAATTCTAACTTAGTATCATCACTTACTATTTTAGTCTTATGAGCTGCTCTAAATACTTGTTCAAAATAAAGTCCTTGTCTTAAATCAGTTAAATACCACATTTCATCAGGATTAAAACGTTTAACTCTTGATACCATAGTTGCTAACTCACGAGTAGCATATAAAGTTGCTCCATTACTCTTTACTACTACAAGGTCAGGCATAGGAGCTTTGTCAGTATCTTCTTTTATTTCTATTATTTCTGCTCCTTCACTTTTCTTCAAGTAACCTTCTTTTCTTAATTCTTCTAACATAGGCATCATATAAGAATAACAGTCACTTTCACCTTCCCATAAGTCAAAGTCAGTATTAAACTTTTTATAAACTTCTTTTATATCTTCTATTGATAATTTTTTAATCTTATCCCATAAAGCTACATAACTAGGTTTACCTTCTTCTAACTCTTTAGTAATAAGTCTTACCTCTTCCATGATGTTTTCATCTTCTTTAGCTTTAATACTAGCTACTGGATATATTTCTTCTAAATCTTTAGCTGTTATGGGTAACTCATCCCAGTTATCACTTTCTTCTTCTTTAAAATAATTAAGATTAGGATATCTATTTCTTAACTCATAAATAACCATTCCAGACTGTCTACCAATATCTCCAAAATGAACATCACAAATAACCTCTTGTCCAAGTCTTTTAGTTAATCTTTTTAAAGCTTCCCCAATGTTAGCACTTCTTAAATGGCCAACATGAAGTGTCTTGGCAATATTAGCTCCTCCATAATCTAAAAATATCTTTTTATTAACTAACTTATCAACATCTTTAGAATCACTATTATAATAGTCATTTACAAATTCTACTAACAACTCATCTTTTAAGGTAACATTAAGAAATCCAACTGTTGCTATTTCTACTTTAGAAAAATAATTACTTTCTTCTAAAACTTTCTTCATATCTTCAGCAATAAGCATAGGACTTTTATGTAATACTTTAGCAAGGCTCATCGCATCATTTAACTGATAATCCCCTAAATCTTTACGTTTACTTTCTAATAAGGTTATTTTTTCTATCGGAATAGATGCTTCGTTCATCTTCTTTGTTAAATCTTCTTCTATTGTTCTTAATAAGCTCATATTAAACCTCCCACTCTATACTATATTCATGATCAAAATCATTTCCATCAATTCTATATATTACTAAAAAGGAATTAACTCCTTCTTTTATTTGTTTAGTCTTCATTCTTACTGTTCCACATTGTTTAGTATCTTTAAGATATATTTCAAAAGAATTATCTACATTCTCTAAAAATTTATAACTAAGAATTGCATCTTCTGTCTCTCTTAGTAATATTTTATCTTTTAAATATATTGTCAATAATGCATGTTCATCTTGATATTGAATTACTTGTTTTTTCTTATCAAAATTTCCTTTTCCTTCAAAGGTTAAAACACCATCATTAGTTCTTAACTTAGCAATTACTTTAACTTCTTCCATATTGTTTCCCTTTCATTCAGCTCTACACAGCTAATATTATAGCAACGAATTAAATTTCTTACAAGATTATTGTTATTTTTAAAGAGATTGGACAAGCTAAATGTAGGTGATTTAAATGAAATTTATAAAAAAACTTACTAAATTTAGTATACTTCTTATTTTATTATTTATTATTTTTAACGTTTGTGCTTATTCTTATGCTTATTTATCACCGAAACTACAAATTAAAAGTGCTAATAAGTTTATGCTTTTTGATGAAAATAATGAACTTTTCTTTCAAGGTAGTGGTAATAGTAAATGGGTTAATCTTGATAAGATTTCTAATAATGTAATTAAAGCAACAATTGCTACTGAAGATAAAAATTTTTATCATCACAAAGGTTTTGATTATTTAAGAATTATGAAAGCTATGTATGTTAATATTTTATCTAGAAATAGAAATCAAGGTGCTAGTACAATAACTCAACAATATGCTAAGAACTTATTTCTAGACTTTTCTAAGACTTGGAAAAGAAAATGGGATGAGATGTGGTACACTATTGAGATAGAATCTCATTATAAAAAGAAGGATATATTAGAAGGCTATTTAAATACAATTAATTATGGTCATGGTATGTACGGAATAGAAAACGCCAGTAAATTTTATTTTGGAAAGAAGGCTAAGGACTTAGACCTTGCTGAAGCAACTATTCTAACAGGTATTCCTAAATCTCCTAGTAATTATTCACCATTAGTTAATTATAAAAAGGCTAAAGCTAGACAAGAATTAATCTTAAAAAATTTATTAAAGGAAAAGAAAATAACCACTGATGAATATAATGAAGCTGTTAAAGAAAAATTAACTTTTGTTGGGGAAAAAGAAAAAGAGGAATTATCTACTGTAATGTATTATCAAGATGCAGTTATGAATGAGCTAAAGTCTCTTAAAGAAATCCCTAGTACTTTCTTAGAAACTGGAGGATTAAAAATCTATACTAGTCTTAATCTTAAGAGTCAAAAAGAGTTAGAAGCTAATGTAAAAGAGGTATTAAAGGATAAAGAATTAGAAACAGCTGCTATCCTAATGGATCCTAATACAGGTGGAGTAAAAGCCTTAGTTGGAGGAAAAGATTATAATAAATCTGAATATAATAGAGCTATATCTGCTAAAAGACAAGTAGGTTCTACTATGAAACCTTTCCTTTACTATGCAGCTTTAGAAAATGGTTTTACTGCATCTACTACTTTTACTAGCGAACAAACAACTTTTACTTTTTCTAATAAAGATACTTATTCTCCTAAAAACTATAATGAAAAGTATGGAAATAAGCCTATATCTATGGCTACTGCTATTTCTTATTCAGAAAACATATATGCTGTTAAAACTCACTTATTCTTAGGTGAAGATACATTAATTAACATGGCTAGAAGAGTAGGAATTACTTCTAAACTTGATAAAGTCCCATCTCTTGCTCTTGGTACTAGTGAAATATCAATGTTAGAAATGGCTGGTGGCTATGCTACTTTTGCTAATGAAGGTTATAAGATAAAGCCTCATTTCATTGAAAAAGTGGTAGACCAAGAAGGTAATATTTTATATGAAGCTGATAATAAAAAGGAATTAGTTTTAAACTCTAGTATAACTTTCATTTTAAGCAACTTACTAACTGCTACTTATGATTCTGCTTTTATTGATTATAATTATCCTACAGCTATTAATCTAGCTTCAAAAATGACTCATACTTATGCTTTAAAAAGTGGTACTACTAACACTGATAACTGGTATATCGGTTATAACAAGGACGTAGTCGCTCTAGTATGGTGTGGTTATGATGATAATAGAGATTTAGAGCCTAAAGAATATAAGTATGCTCAAAACATCTGGATTAAATCAATTGAAGACTATATGCAAGGAAAAGAAGATAACTGGTACAAACCTAAAGATAATGTTGTAGGTGTCTTAGTTAATCCTATCACTGGAAAACCTGCTACAGAAAATGATACTAAAACTAAGATGATGTATTATATTAAAGGAACTGAACCCACAATGACTGACCCTGTCTTTGACGAATTATTAACGGATAATAAAGAAACTTAAGGAAGATAATTGTAATCTTCTTTTTTCTTTGATATAATCCATTTAGGATGTGATAAGATGATGATATATTTAATAATAGGATTAGTACTTTTAATTGTTTTGTTATTAGTAATAAACTTTTTATATTATAAAAATAAATTTAATTTTTACTTTCTAAAAGTAGAAGAAGCTAATAACAATATTGAATTAATCCTTGAAAAAAAAATAGAAATACTTTTAAAGATTGCTAAAATCATTGATAAAGATATGGAAAAAGAATTAGAAGAGCTTAAGAAAAAAGAGATAAGTAAACATCAATGTTATATTGAGTTAAGTTCACTTGGTAACAAGCTACTAAAAGAAGCTGATGCTGAAGAATATGAATCTAATAAAAAGCTTAATAATTTAATAGGACGATTTGATGATAATGAATGTGACTTAAAAGGAAGTCTAAAGTATTATAATGATAACGCTGTAGAAATTAATAACTATATTCATAAATTTCCTAGTAATATTGTAAGTTTATTCTCTCATTTTAAAGAATTAGATATTTATAAGATAGAAAAAAGAGAATCTTTTGCTATTCTCTCTAAATAGACCTAAAGGTCTTTTTCTATATTCCAATCTATTGGTTTTATTCCATTAGCTATTAAAAATTCATTAGTCTTAGAAAATGGTCTACTACCAAAAAATCCATTATATGCTGAAAATGGTGATGGGTGAGCAGATTCTAGAACTAAATGTTTAGAATTAGTTACCAATACTTTTTTTGCTCTAGCATAGTTACCCCAGAAAATAAAAACAACAGGTTCTTCTTTTTTATTTACTTCTTCTATAACTTTATCTGTGAACTTTTCCCAGCCATGGCCACTATGAGAGGCTGCTTTATCTTTCTCTACTGTTAAAACGCTATTTAAAAGCAACACTCCTTCACTAGCCCAAGGTAGTAAACTATTCTTCTCTGGAAAAGGTATTCCTAAGTCACTTTCTAATTCTTTAAAGATATTAACTAGACTTGGTGGTTTCCTTAAGCCATCTCTTACTGAAAAAGAAAGTCCTTGTGCCTGATTAACTCCATGATAAGGGTCTTGTCCTAAGATTACCACTTTTGTATCTTTATAAGTTGTATTTCTAAAAGCATTAAATATTTCATTTTTCTTTGGATATATTTCTTTCTGATGATATTCATCATCTACAAATTTTAATAATTCTTGAAAATAAGGCTGCTCATATTCATTCTTCAAATGTTCATCCCAATCATTACCTATCATTATTACACCTCTCTACTTATGATATCTTTCGTTATTTCTTATTTTATATGTTCTATATAGTTGTTCTAAGAACATTACTCTAAATAGTTGATGTGGAAACGTTAACTTAGAAAAAGACCATCTTTCTTTTGCTAGTGAATAAATATCTTCATGAAAACCATTACTTCCTCCAATAATAAATGTTATATTACTATTATTTATTTCTCTTTCTATTAATAAATTAGCCATCTCTACTGATGTCATTTCTTTACCTTTAACATCTAGCAAGATTATATATTCTTTAGCAGTAAGATGTTTCATTATTGATTCTTTTTCTATTTTTAATGATTTTT
>RKAV01000059.1 GCA_014846175.1 bacterium
ACCATTTACAATAAACTTCTACCATTTGATACATACTAACACCTACTTCCTATTATCTGTATCTTTGATATCTTAATAATATCATAATATTTGACATTTCTCAATAAGAAAAAATCCGTAAAATACGGACTTATAACAATTCTTTAAAATTCTCAATTAAATGTGCTACGGTAGCACACCCCATAAATGCTACTACACCATCTTTATCCTTCAATACTTTAGAAATAGAATCTTCATCCACTAATTCACTATTAGGAATTAATTTAATTATATCATCTGATGATATAGGTGGATAATCTTCTTTTCTTTCTCTATCACATTTAATAGGTGTCAAATAAACTTTATCTGCTTCACTTAAAGCAGTAGCAAATTCATTTTTAAAAGCTGAAGTTCTTGAATAAGTATTAGGTCTAAAAACTACAGTTAACTTTTTATCAGGATACTTTTGTCTGATAGCTTGTAGTGTTACTTTAACTTCCGTTGGATGATGGGCATAGTCATCTACTATAATAGTATCTTTTACCTTTTCTATCGCAAAACGTCTTGCTGCATTCTTAAAGTTTTCTAATAACTTTTTAACTTCTTCCTTAGTTAAACCATTTCTTAAAGCTACAATAATACTTGCTACCGTATTCATCACCATGTGATGTCCATAAAGAGGAACAAAGAAGTTAGAAATAAACTTATCTTTTTCATATAAATCAAAAGATGAACCATCACTAGCAAGTTTAATATTTTTAACAATATAATCATTATCTTCATTCTCACCATAGAAAATAACTTCATTATTAAACTTTATTTGTCTTATATTTTTATCATCACCATTTGCTACTACAAGTTCTGCTTTATTAGCAAATTTTTCAAAAGTAGCAATCGTATCAGCTAAGTCTTTATATATTTCTGTATGTTCTAATTCTACACAAGTAATAACAGCAGTCTTTGGATAATATGCTAAGAAATGTCTATTAAATTCATCTGACTCAATAACTAGTAACTTATTTTTTAAATCAATATGTCCTTGACCATCACCAATAAAATAGTTACAACCAATAGTAGTTTCAAATAAATGTTTAAGTAGTGAGGTAGTAGTTGTTTTACCATGAGTTCCACAAACTGATATAGTATCAAACTTTTTAGTTATTTCCCCTACTACTTCATTATAAGGTTTAAAAGTAAGACCTAGCTCTTTAATTCTTTTAATTTCTCTATGATCATCACTAAAAGCTTTAGATGCTGTTACAATGGTATCTTTATCTATAGGATGAGTTGAATCATAAAATATTTCTATTCCTCGCTCTCTTAATCCTTTTTCTGTAAATTTATAATCTTTGGCATCATCATAACCTGAAACAGTATTTCCCATATCATAAAGCATTGAAGCAAGGGTCGCCATTCCTGTTCCTTTAATACCTATACAATAATATTTCACACTAATCACTTCTTTCTATCAATATTATATACTATTACTTTACTTTTTTAAACGTTTTCTTTACACAATTTGACTTTAATAGTATAGTATTATCGGTGAAGAAAAATGAATGAATTATATAACTCTTGTGAATTATGTCCAAGAAAGTGTCATATCAATAGAAATACTACTAAAGGTATTTGTTCTAATACTAGTACTTTAAAAGTAGCAAGAAGTGCTATTCATTACTTTGAAGAACCATCTATTTCTGGTTCTAATGGAAGTGGTACTATCTTTTTTAGTGGTTGTAATCTTAAGTGTTGTTACTGTCAAAATAAAGAAATATCTAATGATAACTTTGGCATTAATATATCAGTAGAGAGATTAAGTGAATTAATGTTAGAACTACAAGCAAAGAATGCTAATAATATTAATTTAGTAACTCCTACTCATTTTGTACCTAGTATTATTGAAGCGATTAAGCTAGCAAGAGCAAATGGCCTTTCTATTCCAATTGTTTATAATACTAGTGGTTATGAAAGTATTAATACTATCAAATTATTAGCTGGTTATGTTGATATATATTTAACTGATTTTAAATATTTCAATAATAAGTTAGGAGAAGACTTATCAAAAGTTAAAAACTATTTTGAAGTTGCTAGTCTTGCTCTTAGTGAAATGTATAAACAAGTAGGAATAAATAAGTTTGATGATAATGGTATGATGACAAAGGGTATTATTGTAAGATGTTTAGTATTACCAACTAAAGGAAATGATACTAAAAAGATTATTAATTATCTTTACAAAAAATACCAAGATAATATTTATCTTAGTATAATGAATCAATATACACCTGTTACTAAAAGTACTACTTTTCCTTTTCTAAATAATAAAGTTAGTGATAGCGAATATGATGATATCATTAACTATGCTTTAGACTTAGGAGTTATTAATGCTTATATCCAAGAAGGAGAAACAAGTGATGAATCTTTTATTCCTCCTTTTGATCTTGAAGGGCTTTAATCTTATCTCTTTCTACTTTTGAATAAATACATCCACAATAATCTTGTCTATATAAATGGTATATATTAGATAGTTCAACACTTCTTTTATAGCCATTTTTCTTTTTAAAATCTGCATATAAATAGTTAATATTATATTTAAGAGCTAACTCTTCCCCTATCTCATTTAACCACTTACCATTCTTATAAGGACTTATTGATAAAGTAGTTGTAAAGTAATCAAAATTATTATTTCTAGCTTCCATAGCTGTTTTTTCAAGTCTTAACTTATAACATTTATAACAACGTATATCTCCTTCTTTTTTATTTTCTAACCCTAAAGCTAAGGAAATAAATTTTTCTTTATCATAATCACAATCCATTATTTTTATATCATAACCTACATCTTTAATTAATCTTTTTAATTCTTCTTTTCTTTTAAGATATTCTTCATAATCAGTTATATTAGGATTATAAAATAAAATAGTAATTTTAAAGTATTTACTTATTCTTTCTAAAACAGCTGATGAACAAGGAGCACAACATGAATGTAGTAATAATGATGGTTTATGTTCTAAGTTAATACTATTTAGTATTTTTTCACATTCTAAATTATAATTCATCTTAATCCCATCTTTCTTTAGTTAATACTTTCTGATAGTTATTATTAATACTTTCTATATAAGGTTTATTTTCTTTTTTCATCAAAACAATTTCTAGTAGCTTATCTTCCAAGTTACTACTTACTTTATCGTAAGTTTCTTTAATATATTGTTGCTTTTCTATTGTTAATGGCTCTATTTTTCTAATATCTTTTCTTCCTTCATAATGAGGAGAATAATTAAATAAGAAAGGACAATTTTCGTTATTCTTTTTATTATAAAAATAATTTATAAAACCATTATCATTATAAGAAAAAACAGAGTTTTTAAATTCATAAGCTGCATCAACAAAGAACTCACAATTATCAATTGAAACATAATTAGTAAGATGATTAGCACCAATAACTTTTTTATGATATTCACTAAGAAACATTCTTATTTCTGCTAAGTTTTTATCTTTTCTTGAAGTATCTACTGCTACTATTTCATTTTTAATATTTAATTCATCTAATATTACTTTAAGTAACGCTGCACTATGTCTACAACACCCTTCACCAGTAAATGGTACTAAAGCAAAATTAAATAAAGACTTATCAGTAAATTTATAAGTTTCAATTTTCTCATTATATTTATAAGTATCATTTACTGAAAAAAATCCTATAGTGATAAGATCAAGAACAAACATTAATTGTTCCATCTTTTTATCTTGAAAAAGAGAATTAACTAAAGAAGTTGTGTTACCCAATATAATATCTAAATTTTTTTTCATAATTATTACCTTCTTACCAATACTTTTTGATAATCTTTCTCTATATTTTTAATAGTAGATTTATTATTTTCATAAAATTCTTCTAATAAATAGCTATTAGCATTAATTATTAAGGAGGTATTATTACAACTCCTTAAAATGTACTCTTGTTCATCTAAACTAATAGGAGTAATTTCACTAAAGTTCTTTTTACCTTCAAAAAATGGTGAATAGTTATAAATAAGGTGGGAGTTAGAGGAAGAAAGAAATCTTGTTGTTTTATTATTATTTATACTATATAAATTAGCTCCAAATAATGGAACAACTTCAAACGCTATTCTTTTATCATTAATATTTACTATTCCCATAGCATGATTACATAAAGGTTCTTGTTCTATTTGTTCACTTATATCTAATAATGATTCACTATCTATTTCATCTGTTATTCTTAAAGCTACTGTTATATCATTTTCAATAGAAAATCTATCAAGCATTAACTTAGCAAGGGAAGCACTATTTCTACAACATCCATCTTTTATAAGAGGAACAACTCCTAACTCCATAATAGGATTTTCATAAATACCTAAATCTTCTACATTATCTACGGTATTATAATTCTTATCTTTTGATAAATAACCATTACTAATAAGTAATGTAACTAAAGTAAATATATCTAAATCCCCTTTTAGTCCTAAATTATCTGCTAATAATAAAACATTATCTAAAATAGTATCTAATTGTTTTTCTATATTTTTATATCTTTCTCTATCATACATATTATCACCCCAAAGTGTCTAATATTTTACTACATTTTAAGCTAATAATCAAGTTTTAAACTTAACAGGAATTCTTTTTATTTACTATTCTATAATAAGGTGATCTTTTTTCCATTTTTCAAATTCTTTTTTTTGCTCATTAGTTTCAATTTCTTCATGATAATAATGTTTAGTAAATTCGCCACAAGAACTACCAACTTCTCTACCTGGAGGAGAATAAGTCTTAATTCTAAGTGATGGAACTTTTTCTTTTATTGCACTAGTCCATTTTTTTTCATTAGAACTTCTTTCTAAACTATTTATTGGATTAAATCTAATAAACTTAATTGGAATCATATATTTTTCTAATACTTCACATACTTTATCAAGTTCTAAATCACCATCATTAACTCCTTTAATTAAAGTATAATGTATTTCTACAGGGTCATTAGTTCTATGGAATTTTACATATTTATCCATAATAGTTTCATTGTGTTGAAGAGATTTTCTATATTCAACTAGATAAGATAAAGCCTCTTCAATAGACACTTTAGTATTAGGTATTAAATTAAATCTTTCCTCATCATCTGGTGAATGCATAGAAAAATGTACCTTTAAAGGAATATTTAATCTACAAACTAAATCCCTTAGTTTTAAAATATTATTATTAGGCATCATAGTAGCAATTGCATATCCAATATCATCATAACCAATTTTTCTAATTACCTCTTCATTTTTATAAATGTCTTCAATTAATTTTAAATTAAGAAGGGGTTCACCTACTCCCATAAACGATATAAGTAATTTCTTTTTACTTGTTCTTTTTTTATTATGTTTAGTAAGAGAAAAAATTAGTCCCTCAATAAAATCTTCATACTTAATGGCCACCATAGCTTTATTTAAGCCATTATTAGTTAAATGACACATCTTACAACCTAAATTACAAAAATGATGAGTAGGTACACAAATAACATCCATATCTTCTTTATTAAATAATAAAGACATTTCAATTATTTTTTTCTTACCAGCATCATATACAAATTTCAATGTATCATCAGAATAATCTTTAAATATACCAATATTTTTAATCATATTTTCACTCCCTACAAGTAAAATTCTAAAATAAAAAATTATTATAAACAAATACCTTTTATAAATATCCTCATTAAAAATAAGTTATATATATAACAATTTGGTATATACTTTATTACTTTAATTTATAATTCATATAATTTTTTATAAATTTAAGAGGAGCAGTAGTTAAAAATGATTTATCATAAACGATATTAATATCTACAGTAGGTAGTTCTTCTTTTATATCTAAAACTTTTATTTTTCCATTTTTAACATCATCTTCGATTAAATTATAAATTATATACCCAATACCTAAACTTTCTACAAG
>RKAV01000014.1 GCA_014846175.1 bacterium
AACTAATATCAAAGCAAAAGGAACACCTGACTTTAGTAAAACAGCTACAACGGATGAAGGACTATATATGGCTGAAGACGATGAGGGAGAAAGCTATTATTATCGAGGAGCAGTAAGGAATAATTATGTATCATTTGCAGGATTTATCTGGAGAATAATAAGACGTAATGGAGATGGTTCTATTAGAATGATTTATTCAGGTAAATCAACAACAGATACAGGTGATTATACAATGATAGGACACACACATTTTAATGAAAATGATTTTGATTCATCCTCTGTAGGATATAAATATAATGAAGACTTTGAATTACATGAAAATAATGATACTACAGGATATCGAGGGTTTACTAATACACAAAAGTATAATTATGGAACAGGTTATACATTTGATGCCTCTACTAAGAAATTCACCTTAACAGGAACAATAAAACAACTAACATGGAAAGATAATCATGATGAGATAGTAAAAAATCAGTTATATAGTTGTTTGGAAACATCTTGCAATGTTGTATATAAACTAACAGGATATCAAAATGATACAACAATGACGGTAAAACCAATAAGTTATAGTTCAAAGAGTCTGAAAACAGCACAAACAAATAATACAAATTCAACTATTAAAACAATAATAGATACTTGGTATAAAAATAATCTAACTGCTTATACATCAAAATTAGCTGGTGAAACTTTTTGTAATGATAGAAGTATAATTTCCGGTTCTGGATATTTGCTAACTTCAACAACAGTTTATGCGGCATATAATAGAATTACTTTGGATAAAAATTTAAGTTTAAAATGTATACAAGATAATGATAAATTTAGTGTATCAAATGAAAGTGCTAAACTAGAATATTCAATATCACTTATTACAGTAGATGAGTTAGCAATGGCAGGAGGCGTATTAAATATTTCTAATAATAATTATTATTTATATAATGGAAAACAATTTTGGACAATGTCACCATCACTTTTAGACTCTAATTATACGCATGCAGTTGTCTGGAGCATTGGAGCCTCTGGAAATTTGGATTGGAATCGCGTCTCTAATTCCTTTGGAGTAAGACCAGTTATAAATTTAAAATCAGATATTTTAATAACAAAAGGTGATGGTTCGGCACTTAGTCCATTTGTTGTAAAATAAGGTTAAAACTATTGCTATCTTCCTAAGAAAATGTTATAGTAGTTCTAGATTTCTGTGAAGAATGATAGTAATTTAGAATAATTATTTTTAAGAGACTTAGTGGTTGGTGAGAACTAAGATAATGTTTTAGATGAAATACACATTGGGAGAAAGAATCGTGTTAGAGCGTTAATCTATTAAGAGCATAGTTTCTATGAAATAAGGTGGTACCGCGGATGATATCCGTCCTTATATTAGTAGAAACTTTTTATATTTTAAGGAGGAATAAATATGACATTATATGAAGATTTAAAATGGAGAGGTTTAATTAAAGATGTGACATCTTTAGAGTTAGAAGAAAAATTAAATAAAGGTGGCATGACTTTCTATATAGGAGCAGATCCTACTGCTGATAGCCTTCATATTGGACAATTTCCTACTTTCTTAGTTGCTGAAAGATTAAGAAGAGCAGGACATAAACCAATAATCTTAGTAGGAGGTGCTACAGGAAGAGTTGGAGATCCAAGAGGAACTGGAGAAAGGGAAAAAGCTGATATTAAAGTTATAGAAAGTAACTTTGTAAAGATTAAAAAACAAATGCAAAAACTATTTGGTGAAGATACATTAGTAGTTAATAACTATGATTGGTTTAAAGACTATAACTATATTGATTTCTTAAGAGATGTTGGAAAGTATGTAAATGTCTCTTATATGATTAATAAAGATTTAGTAAAAAGACAAATGGATATTGGTATTTCTTATGCTGAGTTTTCTTATATGTTAATTCAAGGATATGACTTTAAATATATTCATGACCATTATGGAGCTGATTTACAGTTTGGTGGATCTGATCAATGGGGTAACTTAACTACAGGAATAGAATTAATAAGAAAATTAAATAATGAAGAAGTATATGCTTTTTCTGTACCTTTAATTGTTGATTCTACTGGTAAGAAGTTAGGTAAGAGTTATGGAAATGCTTTATGGTTAGATGAAGAAAAGACTACTAGTTATGAAATGTATCAATATATATTAAACTTTGAAGATATAATGATGGAAGAATATCTTAAGAAATATACCTTCTTAAATAAAGAAGAGATAGAATCTATTATGAAGGAACATAATGAAACACCAGAAAAACGAATTGCTCAGAAGAGATTAGCTTATGAAGTAATAACATATCTTCATGGAGAAGAAGCATATAAACAAGCTGTTAAGATAAGTGAATCATTATTTAGTGGTGATATAGCATCTTTAACTTCTAAAGAAATAGAACAAGCCTTTAAGGGAATAGAACAACAAGAAATAGATAAAGAATATCTATTAGTAGATTTATTAGTAGAAATGGGAATTTGTAAAAGTAAAAGAGAAGCTCGTGAATTTATTACTAACGGAAGTATTAGTATAAATGGTAAAAAAATAACAGATTTAGAATTTATGGTTACAAAAGAAGTTGCAATTGAAGATAAATATATTATAATTAGAAGAGGAAAGAAGAAGTACTTCATTATAGTATTTAAGTAGGTGAAAAGATGGAAAAGAATAAAAAATTATTAAGATGGTTAAAATTTTTGGTGATAGTGTGTATTGCTATTATAGTAGTAGAAGGTATTTATATAGGAGTTAAAATTTATCAGTCTAATAATAATACTGTTTATGTTGATACCTTAAGTTCAATTGAAAAACTAAAAGATGGTTACTTAGGGAGTGGTAGTAGTGACTTTAAACACAGTAAATATAATAAGTATAGTAAAGACTATCAAAAAGCTAAGTTAGTTAAATATGATAAAAATGAAAAAATAGTATTTGAAAGTGCTTATACTAAAGGATATGATTCTTATTTCTATGATGCTAAGCAAACTAAAGATGGTTACATTGCTGTAGGTTCTGCTGCTTATACTAAGACTCAAGTTAAAGAAAAGACTAAGGATGGGTTAATTGTTACCTATGATAAAAATGGTAAACAAACAAACTCTAAGACTTTACAAATAGCAGGTGATACTAAGTTTACTAAAGTAGTAGTAATGAATGATGGTTATTTAGTTATTGGACAAAGTATTTTAGAGAATATGACTATTGGAAATGATCCTGATGGTGGGGCTATTATGGTTAAATATGACTTTGATTTAAAAGAGAAATGGCGTACTAATTATGGTGGTAGTAAATCAGGAATATTTAATGATGTAGTAGTAGATGATGATGCAATTTATCTTGTCGGAAAAGATGCTACTAGATATGGATTCTTTGCTAAATTTAGTAAAACGGGAGAAAAAGAATTTATTAAGACTTATGAATATACTGATGTAGTTGGTTTCTCATCAATGGCTAAAATAGATGATGACTTTGTAGTAGTAGGTGGAAAAACAACTAATATAGAAGCAGATGATAAAGATAAGAAAACAGAAGCAGTCTTACTAAGATATGATAAAGATGGTAATATCAAATATGAAAAGAGATATAGAGTTAATAGTTCTGCTAGATTTAATAAAGTAGTAGTAGATGGTGATAATATAGTAGCTATTGGTCATACAGCTAAGAAAGATAAAAAAGAATCAACTGATTCTTATAATGTCTTTAGATATAGTGGTATCTTTGCTAAATATAAGAAAGATGGAGAAGAAATTACTAAAAAAACAGAGACTGGTAGTAGAGATATTTACTTTAGTGATATGTTAGTAACAAAATATGGCTATACGATTGTTGGACAAACATCTTCTAAAGAATTAGGTGGTAATAATAAAGACTTAATCCCTTATTTCTTGAAATATAATAAAAATGGAAAGATAAATAAATAATGAAGTATTATTTACTAGAACCATTTGCTAAAGATTTATCTATTAAAAAGAATCCTCCTTTAAGCGATAAAGGAATAAGAATGGCTAGAGTTTTTGCTCTAACGATGAAAGGTATTTCAATTGATTATTGTTATACTAATACTTCTGTAGCTTCTTTTGGAACAGCTTTATTATTAGTAGGAGATAAGATTGTAGTAAATAAAGTTGATGCTTTAGATAAAGAATTAGAAGAAAATGTTACTTCTTTTATAGAAGAACTTAATAACAAATATAAAGAAGGAAAAATTTTAATTATAGCAGAAAAAAGTGTACTATCTATTATTAATAAGTACACTGATGCTATATTTATATCATAAGAAAAAAGACTTTGTTAATAAGTCTTTTTACTTGTTATAGAATTCAACGATTAATGATTCATTGATATCTGCATTTAATTCACTACGTTCAGGATATCTAACGTAAGTACCTTCTAATTTGTTTTCGTCAAAAGTAATATACTCTACACGACTAACAGCTTTAGAAAGAGCTTCAAGTGCAGCTTTATGATCCTTAGAATTTTCCTTTAAAGCAATCTTGCTTCCTGGTTTAACTCTATATGAAGGAATATCAACTTTCTTACCATTAACAGTAATATGTCCATGGTTTACAAGTTGTCTAGCTCCACGACGAGTAGTAGCAAATCCCATACGATAAACTAAGTTATCAAGACGAGATTCAAGTAAGATTAAGAAATTAGTACCGTGAACTCCAGCCATTTTACTAGCTTCATCAAATGTCTTACGGAATTGTTTTTCGTTAACACCATACATGAAACGTAATTTTTGCTTTTCTTTTAATTGATTAGAGTAATCACTAGGTTTACCTTTTCTATCTTTACCATGTTGACCAGGTCCATAAGGACGTTTAGCTAATTCTTTACCAGTTTCAGTTAAAGAAAAACCAACACGACGAGATTGTTTATAACTAGGTCCAGTATATCTTGCCATAAAAATCCTCCTCTCTTTTAATAAATTGCATCTTCTTGAAAAATTATTTCCAACACTTTCTATGGGAGTTTTGTTTTGTTCTTTCGCTTCACAGCAACGAAGGTACTTGAAACTTTCAAAAAACACATATAAAAAGGCGAAATATTGCTGTTCAAGTAAAATTGCAGATTTATTGTAATATAAAATTGTAGATTTGTCAAATATTTTGTAGCTAAAAAACTAGGATTATGGTATTATTAAATAGTAGGTGGTGAGCTATATGAAAGGAACATTACTATATGTTTTGACCGGAATTTTAATTGTAAT
>RKAV01000015.1 GCA_014846175.1 bacterium
TATTTAAAGGGCGTTTTAATTTATCGTGATGTATTTTTGAAAAAAGTTTTACTGTGTTTATTAACTATTATTTTAGTAATAGTATGTATTTCTACTACTAGTACTAATAATCAAAAAGGAAGAGAACTTCTTAAAACAAAAGAAAGTTTAATAATGATGCAAAGTATGGAAGAATCTAAATTTAAAATAAGTGGTTATACTATTGATAATCCTAATATTATAGTAGATCCTTATAAGTCTTCCCCTTTAACTGCTCTTATTCTTTTTGAAACAAAAGAAAGTGTTAGTCCTAAAGTTACTATTGTTGGTAAAGATGAAAATACTACTCTTACTCATAAGTTTAATAAAAGTAAAAAGCATTATTTATCTATTTATGGATTATATCCTGATAGTGAAAATGAAATTATAGTAGAATATAAAAATATTAAAAAGGTTTTTAAAATTAAAACTGATAAGTTACCTGATGGTTTTATACTTCCTACTAGTGTAAAAGCTAATAAAGAAAAGCTTAGTAATGATTTTTATTTTTATTCGCCTTCTTCTACTGGATATACAGCAGCTTATGATGTTAATGGTGATGTTAGATGGTATTTATCTTATAATGCTATTTGGGATATTGAAAGATTAAAGAACGGACATTTACTTGTTGGAACAGAAAGACTTGTTAATTCACCTTATTATGTTACTGGGCTTTATGAAATTGATATGTTTGGAAAAATTTATAAAGAGTATAGTTTAAAAGGTGGATATCATCATGATTATTATGAGATGCCTAATGGTAACTTATTAGTAGCTTCTGATAACTTTGGTAATAGCGATGGTACAGTGGAAGATTATATTGTAGAACTTGATAGAAAAACAGGTAAAGAAGTTAGACAATTTGATTTAAGAAAAATATTAAAGATGACTGATGGAAAAAGTGAGAACTGGACTAGTTATGACTGGTTCCATAATAACTCTGTTTGGTATGATAAGAAGACTAATTCTATTACGTTATCTGGAAGACATCAAGATGCTGTTATTAATATTGATTATAAAAGTGGTAAACTTAACTGGATAATTGGAGATTCTACTAACTGGAGTAAAGAATATCAAAAGTATTTCTTTAAACCTATAGGTAAAGACTTTGAATGGCAATGGAGTCAACACGCTGCTATGATTACCCCTAAAGGTGAAGTATTTATTTTTGATAATGGTAATAATAAATCAAAAAAGAAAGATAATTATGTAGATGCTAGCAATTCTTATTCAAGGGGTGTTATTTATAAGATAGATACTAAAAAAATGACTATTAAACAAGTATATCAGTATGGTAAAGAAAGAGGAAGTGACTTTTATTCACCATATATTTCTGATGTAGATTATTTAGATGATAATCATTATATTATTCATTCTGGTGGTATTGTATCAGTTGATGGAAAAGCTTCTAACAAACCAGCTGGTCTAACCGAAGGAGATGTTTCTTTAAAATCTGATACCGTTGAACTACTTGATAACGATGTTATTTTTGAATTAATACTACCTAGTAATTTCTATCGGGTAGAAAAAATGAATATTTATAATAATACAGAATTAAAACTAGGTAATGCTAAAAGAATTGGTAATCTTGGTAAAACTAAAGTTAGTAAGAAAAAAATTAATTTATTTAATAAAAGTATTAAGATAAATAAAGATTATACTAAACATAATATTAAATTTACTAAGGAAGTAGATAGATTAGTATTTACTGGTCAATTTAAAAGAGAAGATAAGGTTAATATCATTTTAGCTAAGAATGGTATTTATAAATATTATCAAGTAAAGATAAGTAAAAAACCATATACAGCATTATGTGTAGATATATTTAGTGAAGAAGAAAATAAAAATGGTATTGTTATTAATAGTTATATTAATGATACTAAATTATCTGGTACCTACTCTATCTATCTTGAAATAAATGGAAAGTTATATAATACTAATAAATCAGTTGAATTTTAAACCAAAAAAACGGACTAAAATCCGTTTTTTATCTTTCATTAGTTTTGTAACGTAGTTTTATTAATATATTGTAAATTAATCCAACTCCTAAAATTATAATTATAATGCTATATAAACCACCAATCATAGGAATTAATTTAATTAACGTAGTAATTATTATTCCTATTAATATTTGTAAATAAACATTATCTAATTTTAAACATCTACTACCAATTAATTTACCAAAATAAACTGAAGAAATAATACTTGATAGATAAATAATCATTCCATATAGAAGTAAAGCTATCATACCAAGTGGTAAACAAATAATACTTACCATTAATAGAATAGATATAATTGGTACTGCTATCAAGAAAAGAAAACCTTTTCCAAAAGTTTTTAATATATTATCTTTCTTAACATCATCAAGTACATTATAAGTAGCAGGTACTAATATATAAATAACTAAAGCTACTATAAAACTAGTTATTATTTTTAATAAAACATCACTAACTGATGATATCTCATCTTTAGTATTTTCTTCAACATGATAAGTTTTAACTTTATTGATACTAGCATTAGTTTTAGAATACTCTATATTATCATTATATTTTAAAGTACCATTTATTTTAGTATCATTAGAAATGGTTAATTTACCACCTGATAAAGTAATATCACCATCTATTTTCTTAGAATCAATAATAACTTCATTAGCTACTAAAAAGATATTACCTTTTATATCAGCCGATACTGTAACTTTATTACCTGCTACATATAAATCTCTTGCTAAGTTAGCATTACTATCAACTACAATTTGATTACCAGCAATAAATAAATCTCTAGTAACTAAACCTTTAAAGTTAATACTATTACCAGCAATTAATCCATATTCAGAACTACCATTTATACTCAAATTATTACCTGCTGTAAAATCAATACCTTTAATATTATTATTAGTAGAAACATCATCACCTGCTGTAAACATACTATGTTCTACACTCTTATTAGTATTATCACTTACATTCAAATAATTATCTTTAGCATAAACATTTGGTAACATTAAAAGACTACTAAATATTAGTAAAACAAATAATTTTTCAATATTTTTCATATTCACCTCTCCTATTTTAAGTTTAACATATTACTTATTAAAAATGAATAAATTTTACTTTTTTTCTCTCCATATTTCATACCAATTCTTAATACTCTCTTTAGAGTCATGTGCTACTTCTTTTATTACTGACCAAGAAAGTCCAAAGTTCTTCTTCAAATTTTGAAAGTCTTCCTTAGCACTATCACAAATAGAACTATTACTATTACAAATAGCTGAAGTAATACTTAAATAACTACTAGCAGCTTTTTCTTTTACTTTAGTATAAACTTTACCTGTCTTATTACTAATTTCTTCTTTGTAATTAGGAAAGTACTTATCTACTTTAGAATCTAAATAAAACATTGTTTTTAATACCTTTAACTTAGCTTCATTACTTAATTCTTTAAAAGTATATCCTTTAATAGTACCACCATAAAAGATAAAATCTACTAAAGTAACAAAGTTAGTTTTCAAACTACTAGTAGTAGTATCATCATTCATTTTATTAACATAAGTTACTATCTCATTATCAATATTAGTATTAGTACTAGTACTAGAATTACTTACTTGATTATTATCAGTAGATATATTACTAATCTTATCAGTATTATCTTTTACTTCTTGCTCCTTCACTTTATTTTCTTCTTTAGTTTTATAACTAGCTATTAAATCTTCATCATTTACTTTAATATTAATTAATCCATCTTTTTCTTTCTTATCCTTATTTTTATAAGTAAACTTAATCTTATCTTTTTCTTTATAATCTCCTTTATAATTAGTAATTAAATATTCCTTATCTTCACTACTTCCTAATAAATAATTTCTACCCACTGCCTCTACTGTAACAGTTACTTCACTATTCTTATTTTCATCCATTTTAGAAATACTAAATAAGGTAGTTATTAAAACCAATAAACATAATAAAATAATAATAATTATATTTTTTATTTTTTCTTTCTTCATAGTAACCTCACTTCTTGCCCATATTATAGCATAAGTTCAGAAAAAAAGAATCCTAAAGATTCCTTAATTTAACTAAAATATAAATTGCTTCTATTAAACTTGCTGTTTCTGCTATTATTAAGAAACTACCAGCAAGAGTTGTTAATGCTATTATTGAACTAAATGGATTAGTAATTAATACTACACCTAAAATAATCATTAATATCTCTGTAATTAATAATAAAAACCAATTACTACCTGCAATACCACTTAAATTAATAGATAATTGCATCTTTATTAGATTATTAACTATTATAAAGATACCTAAAATTAGGGGAAAAACATTAATTAAATCCATTCTATAAAGAAAGATAAGACTACCAGCTAAAGTTGTTATTATTCCTGTTACTAAATCAAGACTAAATAATCTTTCTTCATTAGATAACATAAAGTAAGAGATAAAACTACTAATACCATTAATAATCATAATAACAGCAAAAGAAATAATTCCTACTTCTAATGACTTCATTGGACTAACTAATAAGAATATTCCTAGGATAATCAACAAACTAGATATCAAAATAGAATATTTCTCAAAGTTCTTTAAATAATTTTTTATCATCATAAACCTCCATATCATTATTATACTACTGAAAATTTAATAATGAAATAATTAAATAATATTAAAGTGTCAACTAAAGTAAGGGTATTTCCTAGTTAGAAAATCATTATTTCGATAAGGAATTAGTATTTTAAAACTACCTGATGAATAAGGTGCTATTTGATACTCTGGAAAGAAAAGAAGAATACCTCTAGGAGTAAAAGCAAATACTTGATAATTATCTACTACTGGTTTAGTACCTTCTAGTAACATATTTCTATCAACTATACGTTTATTATTTAATAATTTACTTCTAGTTTCTTTTGATAAATAATTTAGAATAAATGGATCTTTTTTTATTAAATCTGAAATAGTAAT
>RKAV01000074.1 GCA_014846175.1 bacterium
GATAAAAAAGTAAAGTATGGAATTAAAAGATTCCCAGGAATATTTACTAAATATAAAAAAGAAGAATATATAAATATTAATGATTTAGATAAGGATATTATTGCTACTGTTAATAATATAATTTTGATTAAAGAATATAAAGAAGCTCTCTTTATGCGAATAGATTTTATCTTTGATAATAGTTCTTATAAGATAATGGAAGTAGAACTAGTTGATCCTAATTTATTTATTGAAACAATTAGTGATGCAAAACTAAAAGATGAAGTTTATAAATCATTTGTAAAAGCTATAAAAACCAGACAAATTTAATGTCTGGTTTTATACTTATACACTTTCTTCTAATAACCAATCTATTATATTTTTATGTATAATACCATCTTTAAAGAAATCAGTTTTATCAAGAGAAAGAACATATTTTGGATAATTATCAGATATTGATTTAAAAGCTCCAAACTCTCTTGCAATAACATTTTCATCAGCTAACTAATAGTATAGAGGCAAGTTATTTCGCAAATGAGAAATAACTTTTATTTTTTAATAACTTATTTCACCATAAAGTAAAAAGATTTAGAACTACTTATCAGTAGAACCAAATCCTCCATTTCTAATTCCTTCAGTGACATCATTATCAACTATCAAATATTTTTCAAATACAGCTTGTCCAATGACATCACCCTTCTTAACATTAAGTTCTTTATCACTACAGTTAAAGAAAGCAAAGTAAATATGTCCATCATTATTTTCATTTCCATAATAGTCAGAATCTACTAGTCCTACACTATTGGCAAGAACAAATCCTTTCTTTGGACCACTACTCCTATTAAGAAGTAATATACATTCATCATCCATACAATAAGCTTTTAAACCTGTAGGTACTAAAGTTGGTTTAACACCTTTCTCAAACACTGGAATAGTAACATCTTCTGCTGCTTCAATATCATAACCTGCAGCATGTTTTGTACCTCTTACCGGTAAATGTATATCCTTATCTTCATATCCTTTAACTACTTCAAATCCTCTTGTTTTCATATTTTCTCCTAACTATTTACTGCACACTGCACTACAGTTGCTTTATCACTATCACCTATATTACTATTATCTATATATAGAACTACTTTTCCTTCTTCTAAACTTTTCTTAACATCAATTATCCTTTGATTACTACTACCTACATAATGTAATCTATCATCATGAAGTTTCATAATAAATTTCCCTTCTAATAAGACATCAATACAATTTAAAATATCATCCAAGTTTTTATCTATTTCTTTTTGAGCAATTAACTCCTCCCAAGTATATCCCGTATAACACCAAATATTCTTATTTTTATATAACTCTTTGATATTCATTACTAAATCTCTTATTGTTTTTCTATTACCAAGGAAAAGTGGATCTCCTCCTGATAATGTCAAACCACTACACCAGTCTTGATCAAGTTCATGATAAATTTCTTTTATTGTATCATCATCGAAAGGCACACCATCATCAGGGTTCCAAGTAATAGCATTTTGACAACCTGGACATTTATGGGAACAACCACTTACCCATAATACAACACGTAATCCTTCACCATTTAACATATCTGCTTTTGTTATATTATGATATTTCATTTACATACTCTTCCTTTCTGAAATTTCTACCATTTTAGCATGATTAAGTCTAGTATCACCATGTACTCTTGAATAAGATAAATAACCGTTCATACGATCAATCTTTGTAAGATCATTACTACCACATTTTGGACAAGTATCCATATCTAATTCTTCATGACCACAAACATTACAATAGGAAAGTGATAAATTAACTCCCTCATAGAAACCTTTATCCATAGCTCGTTCAATATATGTTTCCATCGCTTTTTTATTATAATTTAAATTGTAACGAACATACTGAATACGTCCTCCTTTAAAAAGTTCCCAAAATCTTCCTTCTAAATCTTGCTTTTCTATACCAGTAATATCTTCCCAAACAGCACAGTGGAAACTGTTAGAAACATATTCTCTATCTGATACGCCTTTAATTATACCATATTTCTTTCTAAATTGTTCAACTTGTGTTCCACATAAACTTTCAGCTGGAGTTCCATATATAGCATATAAAATGTTATCTTCTTTTTTAAACTCTTGCGTTTTATTATTAATATATTTCATAACCTCAAGAGCAAACTCTCCATCTTCTACTAAACTTTTTCCATTATATAACTCTTGTAATTCATTTAATGCTGTTATTCCAAAAGATGCTGTAGAAGATTTTAAAATTGGTTCAATAGCTTCATTAGGTTTCAAATGTCCTCCATAGAAACCTCCCTCACAGTAAGCAAGTGGATTAGTAGATGCTTTCTTCTTTGCAAGATAATTATAAGTACGAATATGAATCTTACGGATCATTTCTAGATAGTAATCAAGTACTTCATAAAAATCCTTTTGTTCTTCTCTAGACTTAGCTAAAATCATTGGTAAATTTAAAGAAATTGCTCCAATATTAAATCTTCCAATAAATACTGGTTGATCATTTTCATCAGCTGGTTCCATACCCCCTCTTTCAAACCAAGGTGATAAGAAAGCACGACATCCCATTGGACTGATAATCTTTCCATATTTCTTAAACATTGATGGAACATAACCTTCACCTGTTAATGATAAATAATCAGGATACATTGTCTTACTACTACACTCTAGTGCATCTTCAAATAGATAATGCATCTTGCCACCTTCACCATGAAGATTCTTATCATATAAAAATACTAGTTTAGGAAATAAAGTTGGTTTTCTATATCCTGGTTTACCTTGTCCTTTTTGATGAGTTTTTAAAATTATTTCACTAATCATTTGACCAAATCTATCTTCTTCATGTCCAAAAGTAAATGTTACAAATGGATAATCACCACGAGAAGAACCAACACTATTTAATTTATATTCAATACCTTGATAACCTTGTTCACATTCACGTCTTGTTTTTTTCCAAGCATATTCTTCAGCCTTTTCTGGGTCTTCATTATTAGTTATTTCCATATATTCATCATAATACTTATTGTAACTTTTCTTAGCATAGGGTGTCAAAACAGTATCAACTTCTGGAACTGTAAAACCACCATATTGCATTGCAGCCGTATTAATAATAACATCTCCCATAACATCATAAGCAGTATCAAGAGTTTTTGGTTCGTTATACCACAAATTACCCATTTCAAAGCCATCTTTCATAACTGCTCCAACATCACATAAACAACAGTTCATTGTATCACGTCTAGCACTCATATCATGTACATAAATATAACCATCATCACATGCTTCTATCTCTGCTTTAGTTAAAAAGAATTTCTTATACAACTCTTTATTTAAATTACCATATACTAAACTTCTTTGAGTTGATACTAAAGCACTATCAGTATTAGAATTTTCTTTATCACCAATATAATTAATTGCTTGTGCTTTCTTATAAACTTTATCTAGAATATGTACAAAATCATTCTTATAATTACGATACTCTCTATAACTTTTAGCTACTAGAGGATTAACTTGTTCTAGTGCTGCTTCTACACAATTATGAATCTGACTAACTTCAGCATCACTAGTTTGATTTTTTAATAACTCAATTACTATATTAACAACTTCATCTTTTGCATCATCAGTTAAATCAACCATCACTCTCTCAGCACTTTTTTCAATAGCACTTCTTATTTTTTCACCATCAAAAGGCTGTTTAGTACCATTCTTCTTTATAATATTAATAGGAGGATTTTTATACCTATTTTTCTTATTTTCTTTCTTTACAACTTTTACTTTTGTCATTTTTTACACTCCCTTGTTTTGTTTATTGATAAGTTGATTATACATATCATTTTTAGTAAAAAGCAATAGTTTTTTATTTTTTATTAATTTTATTTTTGTTCGATTTACATATTTTTATTTAAAAAAACATTATATGTTATTTAGGCATATTATAGTTTTCACCCTTTATTTATAAGGCTTTTAAAAGAAAATATATTATTTTTTAGAAAATGTTTTTTTGAGGTGTTTTTTATTTTTTCTTGATTTTATAAGCTATTATAAGTATAATTGATATAGAAAAGGGATGTGTAAATAATATATGATAGATATGTCAACATTTGACACTTTAACAGTTGTAAAACGAAGTGGTCAAAGAACTAACTTTCAAGGTGAAAAAATAGCACTTGCTATCCAAAAAGCTTTTCATTCATTAGATATACCATATAAAGATGAAGATGTTAATAAAATATATTCAAAAGTACTTAAGAGAATTGAAAAAGAATATAAAGATAGAAAAACAATAAATATTGAAAATATTCAAGATTTAATAGAAGAAGTATTAAAAGATAATAATTTTGAAGACGTTTATCTTTCTTTTAAAACATATAGAGAACATAGAAATGCTTCAAGATCAGCTTTTGTTATGAAACAACAACATAAGTTTTTAAAAGCTATTGAAAGACTTGGATTAGATAATATTGATGATAATTTAAATGAACAAGCTGATTCTTTTTTATTACAATTTGGAAAAACAATCTCATCAGAATTTGCTAAGGCTTACTTGTTAGATACTAAAACAGTAAGATGCCAAGATTCAGGTATTTTTAATATACATTCTATAGAAACTATTCCTTTTGGAATGATTGCAACTTGTGATATTGATTTATTAGAAGTTATGAAACTTGATACTAGTTTTTCTAAAGAACTAAATAACATTGATAAAATAACTATATTTATAAGTAAAATTAAACTTTATTTAAATAGTTTGACAAAAGAAGTTAATCAGAGTATTTCGCTTATTAATTTTGATGTAGTATTAGAAAAGATAATTATAAAAGATTTTAAAAGTACTTTAAAAGAGTATATAAATCTTTATCTTGAATCTTCTTTTCTAAATAACTATATTACTATTAATAATATAGATAATATATC
>RKAV01000050.1 GCA_014846175.1 bacterium
AATATCTATTTCTACTTATTGTTTGTTTAGAATACCATTCATCAAAAAGCTTACTAATTATAGTATGATGAAAACAAATAAAACTAAATATAGAAATATAATTTTATATGTAGTTTTATCATTTATTTCCATAGGTATAGCTTATTACAGTATAACGGATATTTTTAAACCAACACATACTTACTATATTGTAAATTTACTTGCTTTATTCTTAATAGTACTTATATTAATATATATGAGCGAGTTAATTAAATATAATCAATTAGAAGATAAAAACGCTATTCTATATGAATGTATGAAAAATATTGAAGGATATCAAGAGGAACAAGATTTGAAAATTCATGAATACAAAAATCAATTATCTAAAATAATTGCAGTAACTAATGATAAGAAGATAATTAATATGCTTGAAGAAATACTTGATGTTGATTTAACTGCTGATACTTATTTATTAGGAAAATTAAAGAATATACCTAAGGGTGAATTAAAAAGCTTGATATATTATAAACTATTGGTTGCTAGTCGCGATAAAATAAAACTCTATATAAATATAAGTAAAGAAGTTAATATAGGTAAAAATATATCTAAAAAACAATATAAGTGTTTAAGTTATTTACTTGGTATTTATTTTGATAATGCTATAGAAGCAACTAAAAAATCAAAAGAAAAGAAATTATACTTTGAAATATATACTTCAAGTGTTGGTTTAGTATTTATGATATCTAATACTTTTGCAGAGAATATAAATGTTGAAATGATTGGTACTAAAGGGTATACAACTAAAGGTAATAATCACGGTAAAGGTTTATATTTAGCAAAAAAATTATTGAATAAAAAGAATAATATTTTGCTTAGAACAGCTATCGATAACAATGTTTTTACTCAAAAGATAATAATAAAAAAGGAATGAATTTAATCCATTCCTTTTAATGCTTTAGGTTCATCAATTGCCCACCAAATGCATCCAACACTAGCAGATGCAGTAGCAAGCATTCCTAAAGCAACTAATAGTTTAGCTACTCTTTTTTTCATACTTGTCTCCTATTCTATTTTAAATGTTATAAATAACATTTAAACCATGGCGTAATTTTTATATGGCATACCATATATCCTATAAGTAATAGGTAAGATTAGAATTGTTTCTATTATCATTCCTGATAATAAATATATAGAAATATCATTATTATTAAATATTATTATAAATATTGAATATATTATTGCTATTATGCATGTTGCTATTTTTCTTAATATTCTTTTTTTCTTATTTGTTAATGGTCTTTTAACTGTATCAGCAGGTGCATATAAAATAAAACAAATAAAGGTAAATATACATAATATTATTTTAACTTGTAGAGTGATAGTTATTTTTGTCATTAGTAGTGGTATACCTATTAATATGAGCGTTGATGATAATAAGCAGGTTGAAGACTTATTAGCATGTATACCAAAAGCTGGATATCTAATTATATTAAAGAATATTAAAGTAAGAATAAATTCTTTAAATATTCCTAATAATATAGCTAGTGGAAAAATCACTAAAAATTTTCCAAATGTTAAGTAAATACCTTCTAAGCCATATCTTAGTTTATCTTCTTGTATTTCTATGTCATTGTTCTTAACAAAAGAAATACAATTATTTATAAATTTTTCTTTCATTTTATACCTCTCTTGCTAATTAAATATTACTATAAAAATAACTATTTGGTATTAAATTTCTTTGTTTGAAAAAACGCTTTAAAACCAATATATGAAATTGTCATGTTTCCTGATAAATAATACTGTTTAGGGAAGTACGAGAACATTTTACGGTAAATTTGTAAAAAAACCAAATAATTGTGTTAATATACAATTACATCGTTTTAAGAAGGTCAAAAGAAGGACATGCTTATCTGATGAATATTTATGGAGGTGAGCCAATGGTAGGCAAAGTAAAGTGGTTTAATAATGAAAAGGGGTATGGATTCATTGATTACAAAGAAAATGAAGATATATTCGTTCATTACTCGACCATTAACATTAATGGCTATAAAACTCTATCGGAGGGAGAATATGTAGAATTTACTTTGTTAGAAACAAGTAAAGGATACCAAGCTATTGATGTGACGCCTATAAAAGAACCAGCTATTGTAAAATAGTTGGCTCTTTTCTTTCCCATAATTTTACACAATTTTTAATGATAAATAATCTTCTATTTTCATCGGTATTATGCTATACTACAGGTATAAGGAGAGTGATATTATGGAAATAATTATCCGTGGTGACAAAATCGAAGTTACTAAAGCAATGAAAGACTATATTAAGGACAAACTAAAAAAACTGGACAAATACTTAGAAAACAGTGATTCTGTTAGAGCGAGTGTGGTAGTACGTGTATCTTCTCATCGTCAAACAATTGAAATAACAATTCCACTTCATAACTTTATTATTCGTTCTGAAGAAACTCAGGAAGATTTCTATGCTGCAGTTGACAAAGCAATAGACGTAATGGAACGACAAATCAGAAAGAATAAAACAAGATTAAAATCTAAAGAAGATAAAACAAGAATTGATTTTAAAATGATTGATTTAACAGAGATTGAAGATGAAGAAAAAGAAGCAAAAATTATTAAAAGAAAAACTGCTTCAGTAAAACCAATGGATGAGGAAGAAGCAATTCTTCAAATGGAATTGCTAGGTCATCAATTCTATTTATTTAGAAATATTGATACTTCTAAGGAAGCTGTTATTTACAAAAGAAAAAATGGTGGTTATGGCTTAATTGAAGCAGAATAGATAAAGGCAGTTATTTAACTGCTTTTTCTAATCCAGTTATAAAATTAAAAAAAATATTGACGAACGTTTGTTTTTTGTAATATCATAATATATACAACTTTTAAAATATATAATAAAATAAAAAAAGAAAAGAGGGAAACTATGAAATTATATAATACTAGAACAAAAAAAATTGAAGAATTAATACCTAGAAATGGTAATCTTATAAAAATGTATACATGTGGACCTACTGTGTATCATTTTGCACATATTGGTAATTTAAGAACCTATATATCTGAAGATATTTTAGAAAAAGGATTAAAATATTTAGGATATGATGTTCAAAGAGTAATGAATATTACAGATGTTGGACATTTAGTAGGTGATGGTGATACTGGTGAAGATAAAATGCTTGTAGCTGCTAAAAGGGAGCATAAGACTTCTATGGAAATAGCTAAGTATTATACAGATTGTTTCTTTTCTGATTGTAAGAAATTAGGTATTAGAAAGCCAGATGTAGTAACTAGAGCAACTGATCACATACCAATGTATATAAAAATGATAGATAAACTATTAAAAGATGGTTATGCTTATATTGCTAATGGAAATGTTTATTATGATACTTCAAAGTTTTCTAAATATTATGAATTATCAGGTAGAAATAAAGAAGATTTATTAGTGGCAGTTAGAAATGATATTGAAGAAGATAATTCTAAACGTAATCCTTTTGATTTTGGTCTATGGTTTACTAATTCTAAATTTAATAATCAAGAATTAAAATGGGATTCTCCTTGGGGAGTAGGATATCCAGGTTGGCATATTGAATGTTCTGGTATTTCAATTGAAAAATTAGGTGATTATTTAGATATTCATTGTGGGGCAGAAGATGCTGTCTTTCCACATCATACTAATGAAATAGCACAAAGTGAAGCATATCTCGGTCATAATTGGTGTGATTTCTGGGTACACATGGGATTTTTAAATGATAAAGGTGGAAAGATGAGCAAATCTAGAGGGGAATTTCTTACTGTATCCCTATTAGAAGAGAAAGGATATAATCCATTAAGTTATCGTTATTTATGTTTAAACTCTTATTATCATAATCAATTGACCTTTAGTTATGAGATATTAGATGGTGCTTCAAATGCTTATACAAAGTTAAAAAGAAAAGTGAATAGTATTAAAGATGAGGGAACTTTAAACAATGATAAAATAAATAATTATATTAATAAATTTAAAGAAGCAATTAGTAATGATTTAAATTCTTCTAATATGATAACTATACTTTATGATGTAATAAAAGATGAAAAATTATCAGGTAAGAGTAAATTATATTTAATAAATGATTTTGATAGAGTATTATCATTAGATTTATTAAATAATAATATAGAAGATAATCAAGATGATTCTTGGATAATTAGTAAAATAGAAGAAAGAAGACAAGCAAAGGCAACAAAAGATTATGAAAAAGCGGATGCTATACGTGAAGAATTATTAACAAAAGGTATAATTCTAAAAGATAATAGAGAAGGTACAACCTTTGAAAGAAAGTAGGTTTTAAATGGAAATATATCAAATAATTAGTTTAGTTTCTCTAATTATAATAATTATATATTCATTAATATTATCAGTAATATATTATATAAGGAGCTATGAAAGC
>RKAV01000002.1 GCA_014846175.1 bacterium
GCTTTAAAAATTAAAACTCGTGAAGAAGCAATTGCTGTATTACGAGATATGGTTAGACGTAAAAAAGATGCAGATAAAATATTAACTTGGTTTGGCCTATAAGGTGGTGATTATATGAGTGGTATTCGAGAGAGATTACTTGGAAAATCAAAAAGCAATTCTAGTATAAGAGATAGACTAGAATTGAATAGTTCATATTATAAACAAGAATATAATGATCAATTATCAAAAAGAAATAATATTCAAAAAAATATACAAAAAAACACTTATGAAAAGGGAGTTCAAACTACAGTAACTCCTTTTTCAACACAAAGAAATATTTTACCTATTCAAGAACAGACTGAAATTACTAAAAACAAAAGATTTGAAGTAATTGCTGGTCAAGATAAATTGGGGCAAAATAAAAGCATAGAAAATAAGTATCAAGAAATAAAAAAATCAAATGAATATAAAAATCAGATGAAACAATTAGAAGAGCAATCAAATGAAGTCGGTTATGCTAAATATAATTACGATAAACAAAGAATTGCAGAAGATGATATTGGCTGGTATGATAAATCTATAGGAAGACTTACAGGCGGTATAGGAAGCCTTTTTGATTATAATGGTGGATTAATAAAAAATGAAAATGGTGACTTAGAATATTTGCCTACATTTAATCAAATGAAACACCAAAAGGTTAAAGAAAATTATAAAACTGGTATAGGTAGATTTGCCGGTGATGTTTTATATGAAAGTGGTAAAATAGCAGGATCAACATTGATTAATCAAGCTTTACCTGGTGTTGGTTCTACTATGTATTTTGGAAAAATGTTTGTGGACAGTACCAATCAAGCAGTTTCAGATGGTTATGATACTAGTAGTGCTACAATGTATGGTTTGGTTAACGTTGGACTTGAATATGGTGTTGGTAAGATACTCGGTAGTGCAACTAAAGGCTTAACCGGAGGAAAAAATGGTGATTATGAAGAATTATTAAAGAAAACATTTACTAATATAACAAAGAAGCCTAAAATTGCAAATATTTTAGCAAATGCAGGCAGTGAGGCTACCGAAGAATTTGTTCAAGAATATTTAGATAATATTAGTAAATTGCTTATTTTAGATAAAAATACTAATATTAAAGATTATGCTTCTGTTTTCTTAGATGGTGATGTACTTTCTGATGCTTTATATTCTGCTGCTATAGGTGGTGTTACAGGTGGAATTATAGGTACTGCTACTGGCAAAGACACAAATGTAGAGAATAAAGATGTATATCTATATAAGACATTTAAAGAAGAGTTAGAAGAAACAAAGAAAAACACTACAAACAAAGAAACCATTAATAAAATAGACACAATTATTTCTAATATTAATAGTAATATTAATAATAATTCAAATGTTAATGCTAATGTAGATACGATAACTTCACAAATTAGTGAATATGAAACATTAAAAGAACAAAATAAATTGACTAATGAACAAGAAATAGAATTGAACGAACTTAAGAATCAATTAAGTGCTATTCAAAATCAAAATACTGACACAAGTACTTCCATAAAAGAAGAGGCAAACTTACCAACAGTACAAGATATAGTTAATCAAGAAAAATCAAGTCAAAGTGGCATTAATTTGCCAGTATATAATCAACAAAGTAATATTAATAACTCTGATAAGGCTATTTTGCCAACTGTGAACGATTTTAATAGTTCTAATATAAATATACCTACTAGTGATATAAAGGTTGATATGGCTAAAATAAACCCTGAAATATTAAATGATATTAAAGGCTTTAAATTAGGAGATCCTAGTATTGAAAGTTATAAAGGTAGTTACATTAAAACAATGTTAAATGAAGTTGGTATAAAAGTGCCTACTGCTATGAATTATGTAAGTGAAGTAAGACCAGACATGAGTTTTACTACAACTAAAGATTTAACTAGACAACAATATGCTTCAATTGGAAATGCTCTTCAAAAACTAAGAAGTGTAGATGTGACTAGTGTTAATAATGCTAATTATAGTATTCCAATAGGCAATTATCAATATGTTAAAAGCTCTAATGCAAATATAAATGAATTAAGAAGAACTGCAAGTATGTATTTAAACAATACTGCTAGATCGAACAATACTATTAAGTTGCTAGAGAATATAATAAAAGATAGGAATTATATAATAAGATTCAATCCTAATATAACTAATGAACAAGGTGTACCTGTTAATGGATTAATTACAAAAGAAAATGGTAAAACTATTATTATTTTTCTAGGATTATATTTAGTATTATCTTATCCACTACCATATTATATTTATGCTGGTGGAGGTACTATTGAT
Organism: bacterium; assembly: GCA_014846175.1. Lineage (GTDB taxonomy): Bacteria > Bacillota_I > Bacilli_A > RF39 > UBA660 > Onthousia. Next base: position 2,317 of record RKAV01000002.1, read on the forward strand.
ATTAGTAAGAGAATAAATATTTCTTCAAATAAGAAAAAAGATTATAAAATGTACTTTGCTTATGTTAAAGAATTAAAAGGTAACACAGCAACTTATCTATTAGCAAAAGTAATAAAAGACTGGGACCTAGAAAAGGAAGAAGATATTAAATTAAATAAAGATGAAACAATTGAAGATATAAGCATTAGAGATCATATATCATTAAAGAATGCTAATCAAACAGCAATTTTAATGGCTTATAAAAAGGCAGGAAAGAAAGTAAATATTAAAGCTTGTCATCCTTATATTGTCTATATTGAGAAAAAAGAAAAAGACGGTGTAAGAATAGGTGATGAAATAATTAAAGTAGAAGATAATGATTATAAAGATATTTCTACTTTAAAAAATATTATTGAATCTAGGAAAGTAGGAGATAAAATAAAACTATTAGTTAAGAGAAATAATAAAGAAAAAGAAATATTTGCAACGGTAAAGAAAGAACAAGATAAAAAAATTATAGGTATTAGTATTAATAATATTTATGATTATGAAACAGAACCTAAGATAGAACTTAAATTCAAACAAAGTGAAAGTGGACCTTCAGGAGGATTAATGCTTACACTTGCAATTTATAATAATTTAGTAGCAAAGGATATTACTAATGGTAAGAAAATAGTAGGAACAGGTACAATAGATGAGAATGGTAATGTTGGCAGTATTGGTGGGGTAAAATATAAATTAAATGGTGCTGTTAGATCTAAGGCTGATATATTTTTAGTTCCTAGTGGAGAAAACTATGAAGAAGCAGTAAAAGAAGCTAAAAGAAAAAAATATTCTATTAAAATAGTTAGTGTATCTACTTTTGATGAAGCTTTAAAAAAAATAACTCAATAATACCTTGCTATTAAAATACTTATTTGATATAATTTAATTGTCTAAAGATGACGATACGGCTTACAGTATAAAACCGACTAAAGAAGCGATAAGGGAGTGCTGATGAGTGTTTATCTGTGTTGAATACCTTTTCATTGACTAGGAATCCTAGAAGATAAGCTATGCACACCCACCTATATATAAGTATAGGTTTTATCGTTTGAAGCCCCGCTTCTTTGGACTTTTTTCTTTTCATAAATCTTTCTTTTTAGAATAGACTTAAACTAGAGGAGGATTATATGAAACAAATTATTTCATTTGAAAAAGAAATTACTTTTAAGACGATGATAGGGGAGATAACTAGCATCTCTTTAGAACATACCTTAGCATTCCAAACTTCTAGTACAATTAGTGGAGATATGATAGTTAGTGGTACTTATAAGATGACAGAAGCATCTACTTTGGAAGATGACTTTCAGTATGCTATTCCTGTTGACATAATGTTAACTAAAGAATTAGAAGAAGATAATAGATCTATTACTATTCATAACTTTACTTATGATATTAGAAATGAAGATACACTGCACCTATATATTGATGTTTTAGTTAAAGGTAGAGAAATAATTGAATTAGAAGAAGAACTTAGAGAAGAACCTAAGATAGATGAAAATGTTACTAGTGAAGTGCAAGAAGAAAGTAAAGAAATACTTACTGATGAAGAATTAAATGAAAGTAAGGAAGCTATAGATAATATAATTGATACTGATAAAAAAGAAGAAATTAAGGAAACACCTACTGATACAAAAGTAATGAATTCTATTTTCTCAGCTTTTTCTAATACCGAAGAAACTTATAAGACTTATTCTGTTTACCTATTAAGAGAGACAGATAGTATTGAAAATATTATAGAAAAATATGGTGTATCAAGAGAAGAATTATCATACTATAACGATTTAGATAATATAACTATAGGTAGTAAACTAATTATTCCAGCTATAAAAAAAGATGCAACCGAAAACTAAAATAACTTTAGTAGGTAATAATAAAATAGTAAACTATAATGATAAAAACGAAGAACTTGAAAAAGCTTATTTAGATACAATCGGAATCTTAAGACAAACTGTTGAGACAGACCAGATAAAGCAAGATAAAGCGGACAAAAAGAAAGATAACAAAAAGGAAAAAGACAAAAAAGGTAAAGAAAAAAAGGAAGG
>RKAV01000064.1 GCA_014846175.1 bacterium
AAATGATGAGATAAGTAAAAGATTAGTTTTAAATCTTGCTATCTGGCAGAATAAAACTACTACTTATCAAGAAATTAATTTAGATGAAGTTAAAACTTTCTATGAGGAAAAGAAAAAAGATATTAATTATTTATATGCTTATTATCAAGATTTAGTTTTACAATTAGAATCTAAAGTATATTACTTACCAACGGAATACTTATTCCTAAGAAATAGTAGTATGATTAATAATCAATTAAGACTTACTGAAGAACTATTAGAAGAATGGTATAGTATAGTAAAGACTAAAGAAAGAGAAAGATTAGTTTATGTACATGGTAAATGTTCACTTGATCATTTCTTACCTAAGGATGATGGTTATTTTATAAGTCTAGAAAATGCTCATTTAGGTTTAGTAACGGATGATATAGAATATTTGTTTAGAAATAGTTTTTCTACTATTGATTTAGGAACTACTTATGATCTTTATCAAAGAAAATATCCTTATAGTGAAGAAGAAAAACTACTTCTATTTATAAAACTTTCTCTACCAGAAAAAATTAGTATTTATCCTGCTAGTTTAGAAACTAATAAGAAGATACTATTGTTTTATAATAAATTAGCTACCTTTAATAGATTTATTTTAGAGAAGAAGCAAAAGAATAAGAACGGTAAGTGATAGTTCAGCTAATAATAAAATGGCATGAAGTCTTGTTACTAAAAATACTAAGAGTATAGCTTGGTAAAAGATAATTACTATTAAGCAAATTAATAATCCTAAGTAAAGAAGACTGTTTCTTCTTTTTTGTTTACAACAATTGCAACGGCAGAAGAACTTATGTTTACCACTATTATATTTCATAAGAACACCTCTTGTTTTAGTTTATGTTATTTTTAAATAAAAGTTAAATATTAATATAAAAACACTAGATACGTCTAGTGCTTTATATTGCTCTATATTTATTTTGATCCTTATAAGGATTGTTTTTATCTATATGATCAATAAATAATATTCCATTTAAATGATCTATTTCATGTTGAAATGCTATAGCTAGTTCTTCTCTTGCTCTTATTTTAATTTTATTTCCATCAACATCATAACCTTCTACCGTTACTCTAGCATATCTTGGAACAATACCTTCTACATCACGATTAATTGATAAACAACCTTCACCCATATCTACATAGATTTTTTCTTCTGAGTTACTTATTATTTTAGGATTACAAATAACATAAGTATCAAATTCTTGTTCAGCAACTTCATGAACGATAGTTAAATATCTTTTAGGAACACCTAATTGGATAGCAGCCATTCCCATACCAGGTCTTAAATCATATTTCTTAGCAAGTTTTTCTATTTGACTATCATGAAGGTATTTAACCATCTTATTTATTAATTCTTTATCTTCATTAGAAAGAGGAAAAACTACATCATCACTAATAAGTCTTAATCTCTTATCTTTCTCATCTAATATTTCTTTTGTTTTTAACATACCATCACATCCACTTCTTGCATTATTCTATCATAAAAATAAAGAAAAAGAAAGGTAAAACCTTTCTATCTTGTATATCTAGCACCGATAACGATAACTAATAAAATAAATAATACTAAAATTATGGCATAATTATTATTGGATTGTGAATAAAAACCATTATATCCATAAGTTGGATAATAAGGAATATTTCCACCGCAGCCATAGCTTCCACCACCATAGTAGTACATAATAGATTCCTCCTTTTTCTAATATAGAATATGATAAATAATGTCAAGATGTTAATTAAAATGACTAATAATCTTTCTAAACTAATTTGTTTGTGATATATTTATACTAAAGAGGGGAGGACAACAATTTATGACTAAGACAAGAAAAGTAGTTAAATATTTAGATAAACCACTTTTCTTTGTAACAGCTTTACTATTTCTCTTTGGACTTATAATGGTATTTTCATCTAGTAATGTAACTGCTTATATGAGTGGTAAGAGTGCTTATGGATATTTTATTAAACAGGGAATATTTTTAGGTGTTAGTGCTTTAATTAGTTTTATAATTGTTAAGTTTAATACTAAAGTATATGGTATTGCTTCAACTCCATTACTTATTATATTAGTTGGAAGTTTAGTAATATTACTCTTATATGGAAAAATGACTAATCAAGCTCAAAGTTGGTTTCAAATAGGACCTATTACTGTTCAACCAAGTGAATTTGCGAAAGTAGTTATTATTGCTTTTATAGCAAGATATTATGAGGTAAATGCTAAAAGATTATCTAATTGGTTAATAAGTGCTATTCCCTTACTTATAGGAGGAATAGTAGCATTCTTAATTATTTTGCAACCAGACCTTGGAACAGCTATTATATTTTCTTTACTAGTAATCTTTATGTTTTTAATAGTACCAATGCCTAAAGGAGTAAAAAGTAAAATTATTACTTTTGCTATTATTTTAGTATTAGTTGCTATTTTAGGACTTACTTTGATGGGGAAGACCTTGATACATGAAAGACAGTTAGAAAGATTAACATTCACTAATCCATGTTCAAGACTATTAGATGAAGGAAATCAAGTTTGTAATGGTTATATTGCTATTAATAATGGAGGATTAACAGGAGTAGGACTAGGTAATAGTACACAAAAATATTTGTATCTTCCAGAACCATATACTGATTTTATTTATGCAATCGTTATAGAAGAATTAGGAGTTGTTACAGGAATTATCTTAATATTAGCTTATATTTTTGTCTTATTTAGAATCTATAAAATTGGAAAGAGAAGTTATACTAATAGAGGGGCATTAATCTGTTATGGTGTACTTTTCTATATATTCTTACACATTTGTGTTAACTTAATGGGACTTTTAGGTATGATGCCGATGACTGGTGTTCCTTTACCATTTATTAGTTATGGAGGAAGTTTTACCCTATGCTTAATGGTTTCACTAGCTTTTGTGCAAAGAGTAGAAATAGAAACTAGAATAAGAGAAAATGAAAAAAAATAAAATTTGTGCTTTAAAACTGAGATTTTGTAAATTGAGGTATGTTTTTAGGTAGGATAGATTAAATTCAAAGCTGAATTTAATAAAATAAAGGGGTAGAGATGAACGAAAATGCAAAATTAGCCATTTTGCATTTTTTTTGGACTTTTGTTATAGTGATAGCGAAAGGAGGAAAGACCTATGACTTTTTCTTATCGACATAGAAAATTAATTATTCTTTTACTATTATTTATACTATCAGTCACAGCTTCCGTCTTTATTTTTAGAAGTCATTTTGTAAAAAAAGAAAAACCTAGTACTAAGAAAATAGTACTAACGCCTAAAAAGAAAGAAACAACAACAACTACTGATAATGAAACTTACTACTTAGTAGATATTAAAGGAGAAGTTAATAATCCTGGTACTTATAGTATGAAAAAAGGTAGTAGAGTAATAGATGTTATTCATCTAGCAGGAGAACTAACAAATAATGCTGATACATCGGTATTAAATCTTTCTAAAAAAGTAACTGATGAGATGGTTATTATTGTTTACTCTTATGAAGAAGTAGAGAATTTTACTAAAGTAAAGGAACTAGAAAAACAAGAACAAGATAAATGTACTTCAAATAATGGAGTTAAAAACGATGCTTGTATTTCAACTATTACTATAGAAGATTCTGAATCTAATACTAAAGTTTCTTTAAATACGGCTACACTTGATGAATTAATGACTTTAGAAGGTATTGGCGAAGCAAAAGCAAAAGAAATAATTAATTATCGAGAAGAAAAAGGAGGATTCACTGATATTAATCAGTTAAAAGAAGTGAAAGGAATTGGAGATACTTTATTTGAAAGTATTAAAGATAATATTACACTCTAAATTATTATTTATTATTCTTTTAATGATTACCCTCATATACACTACCATTTTCAATATGACAGTAAAAAAATCTATTAATCAGAAAGGAGAAATAACTATAGTAGGTATAGTTATAAAAAAAAGATTTACTACTGATCATTTAACCTTTACATTAAATAATAATAAAACTTTACCACTCACATACTATATAAAAAATAAAAAAACATTAAAAGAGTATAAGAAAATAACTTTAGGAAGTAGTATTAGAGTTACTGGTACTTTAAAAAATGATAGTTATTTAATAGTTAAAAATATTAAAATATTAGAAAAGAATAGAAATATTATCTATTCTATAAAGGATGGACTATATAATTATTTATCATCTTTTGATAGTAAAGTATCTCCTTACTTAAAAGCTTTTATTTTAGGAAATAAAGATGATATATCCTATAAAGTTAAAAAGTCACTCCAAACAATTGGTATATCTCATCTATTTTCCTTATCAGGAAGTCATTTATCACTAATGTATGGTGACATCTCTATTGATAGGGCTTT
>RKAV01000019.1 GCA_014846175.1 bacterium
AAGTACTACAGGAGTATCAGTTAATCAAAATAAAACATTAACTTATAAGATAAAGATAAATAAAGCTAAAGGTAAACAAATAAAAATAGGTTCATCAATGGGATTAAATAATTCTAATTTAACACTACCTAGTGGAACATCAGCATTCTCATTATTAAAAGATCCAACAGGTGCAGAAACTTTAGTAGCAAAAGCAAATCCTGAAGATTTAGATTATGCTACTGCTACAACTGATCAAAAGAATCAAATGTGGGCATTCACACATGAAGCAACAGAACAATTAAAAGCGACCACAGATTATAGATATATAGGAAAAAATCCTAATAACTATGTAAAATTCAATGATGAATTATGGAGAATCATCGGAGTATTTGATGTAGATGATGGAACAGGAAAAATAGAGAAGAGAATGAAAATCATCAGAAATGAATCAATAGGAAATTACTCATGGGATAATAAAGACACATCTACTGGAGCAGAAGATAATTACGGAAAAAACAATTGGTCAGATGCCAGACTAAATTATTTACTAAACCCAGGACATGAAAGTAAAATTTATGGGGGAAGCTTATACTGGAATAGAAAGAGTGGAACATGTTATGCAGGTAATAATAATGCTACAACATCATGTGATTTTACTTCTACTGGTCTAACAGACACAGCAAAAACAATGATAGGAGAAGCAAGGTGGTACTTAGGAGGAAATTTAAATTATACTAATTCAATAAATGGAGCAGTGCCAAATTTCTATAAAAAGGAAAGAGGAACAGCGGTATATAATAGTAGTAGAAGTACAAATTGGACAGGAAAAGTAGGATTAATGTACCCAAGCGACTATGGATATGCCACAAGTGGGGGAAGTAGTGTAAATAGAGCAAGATGTATGGTAGAAGAAGAATTACAAAATTGGGATAGTAGTAGTTATAGTGATTGCAAAAACAATGACTGGCTTTTAGATACTTCAGATTTTTATCAATGGACAATGAGTCCGGTTTCCGGTATTTCTTACGTTGTTTTCAGTTTCATTTCTGATGGCCGTGCCTACTCCGATTTTGCTAGTTCTACTTTTATGGTGCGCCCAGTCGTACATCTAAAATCCACAATTAAGATAACAGGAGGAACAGGTAGTTTTACTGATCCATTCATTATTAAATAAAACTATGTTATAATTGATGTAGTTGGAGATGATTATAATGATTGATATTTATCAAGAACTTGTCTATATAATTGATAATTCTATAATTAAAAAAGAAATTAAAGAGTGTTTAGATGATATATATAAAGATGATGAATTAGTTAATAAAATAAAAAGGTATCATGAAACTTATGATGAGGTATTACGAAAAGAAATATATAGTAATAACAAATATATTAAATATAAAACTTTAGAGAATAGACTTAACCTTTTAATACTTTCATGTAATAAATATTTAGGAGAAATAAAAGATGAAAATAATTAGTGGTAAATATAAAGGAAGAAATATTGTTGGTTATGACATAAATGGTACTAGACCTACTATGGATAGAGTGAAAGAATCGTTATTTGCTATGATTCAAAACTATATAGATAACAGTAACTGTTTAGATTTATTTGCTGGTAGTGGTAATTTAGGTCTTGAAGCATTAAGTAATGGTGCTAGTAGTTGTACTTTTATAGATAATAATAAAATAGCTATTAAAACTATTAAAGATAATTTAGCTAGGCTTGATATAAAAGAATATAATCTATATTTAACTGATTTTAAATTATTCTTAAAAGAAACTAAAGATAAATACGATCTAATATTTGTTGATCCTCCTTATAAAACTAATTACATTATAGATGCTGTTACTTTAATTGAAAAATATGATTTATTAAAAGATAAGGGTTTACTTATATTAGAAACTGATAATAAAGATAAACTTATTTATAGTAATTATTACACCTTTTTTAAAGAAAAGAAGTATGGTGATAAGATAATTCTAATACTAATTAGATCATGACTATATTGGTAATTGAATATAAATATGCTATACTAAGATTGGAGGTGGAACATGAATAGATTATATTCTAAAGTATATGGTTGGTTATTTGCAGGACTATTACTAACATTTGCTACAGGAGCATTCCTATCTAATTATGAAAATGCAGTTATTAATATGATGAGTGGAGCAAGTTATCTATTTATAGTATTAATAGAATTTGGTGTTGCTATTTTCTTATCTGCTCGCATTCATAAAATGAATAGTGGAGTGGCGACTTTTTGTTACTTGCTATATTCCTTTATAACAGGAATTACCTTTTCTACTTTATTTATGGCTTTTGAAATGAAAAGTTTAATTACAATATTTTTAATAGCATCACTTGTTTTCGGTTTATTTGCCATATTAGGTATGTTTACTAAAATATCATTAGATAAACTAGGAACTACATTGTTTATGATATTATTAGGTATGATTATTGCAACTATAATAAATATATTTCTTGGAAATAGCACATTAGACCTTATAATCTCTATTATTGGAGTAATAGTATTTGTTGCCTATATAGGATATGATGTTAAAAAACTACCAATATTTGTTGATAATTTTGGAGAAGAAAATGGTGCTATATATGGTGCTTTCCAATTATACTTAGATTTTATTAACATATTTATATACTTGCTAAATATATTTGGTAAAAATGATAATTAAGGGACTGATTAATTTCAGTCTTTTTCTTTTAAGAAATGTTTGAAATTATATAGATTTTGTTCTATACTAGTATGTAGCTTGCCTTGTAAGAAAGGGGATAAATATGAAGAGAGTGTTATTTGCTACTGGTAATCAAAGTAAAGTGTTAAGATTTAAAGATAAATTATTAAAAAAAGGTATAGAAATAATTAGTATTAATGATTTAGATGAAAAAATAGATGTAGTAGAAAATGGGGCAGATGCTATTAGTAATGCTTTAATTAAAGCAAGAAGTTATGCTGATATAGTTTCTATACCAGTTTTTGCTATGGATGATACTTTATATATAGATAATATACCAGAAGATAAACAACCAGGTATGTATGTAAGACGTGTTAATGGTAAGAGATTAAGTGATATGGAAATGATTGAATACTATTCTAATTTAGCGCATACTTATTCTTCTGATGGTAAACTTACTTGTAGATGGGTATATGGTATGGCAGTAATTAATAATGGAAAAGAATCTACTTATACATTTAGTAAAGATGATTTTTACCTAGTGGATAAAGCGAATTCTAAAATTAATCCAGGATATCCACTTGATAGTATATCAGTAAATAAAAAATTAAATAAATATTTTGTTGATATGACTGATGATGATAAATTAAATGTTGCTGAAGATGAAAGCGATGTGATAGAATTTATTGCTAGTTGTTTATAAAAGGAGATGTTTTAAATGAATTCAAGTTATGTATTAGGTATTGTTGGAAGAGACTCTTTTATTAAAGGAAGATGGTATGGTCCTAATGAACTAAAAAAAGAAATGGTAGAAAGGCTAGCTAATAGTTTTTTACATACCTATAAAGTTAGATCAGAAACTTCAAGAAGAGTTTATACAGTTAAGATTAAAAATAACGGAGAAGAAATATTAGGTTATTCTTGTACTTGTCCACAATTTGAAAGAGCAAAAACTTGTAAACATATAGCAGCTGTTTTAATTAGAGATTATGATAAAATAGCAACCTTTGAATATATAGATAAACTAGCTTTATCTAAAGAAATATTAGCTAATTTTAAGAATAATAATATTGCTACTATAAAAGAAAAATTAGATACAGAAATAGAATTTGCATTTCAATATGATAGTATATACTTAAAAATAAAAATAGGAGATAAGAAGAAATATAATTTATCACTTTATAATAAATGTTTAAGTTTTATAGAAGCATATATGGAAAATAAAGAATTTACATTTGGAAAGAGTTTAACTTATGATCCTAATAAACATTATTTTGATAATAAAGATAAAGAACTTCTTGAATACTTAAGTACTATAATAGGTCATTATAATGGTTATTATCGTTCTACTAGATATGTAACAATAAATAATAAAGAATTTCAAACAATATTAAATATTATTGGTGATAAAGAGTTTTCTATTACCGGTTGTGGAATTATATATAACATATATAAAGGACTTCCAACTGAATATAATCTTAGTAAAGATAGTGATGGTAACTTTATATTAAAAATAGATGATGTTGAAAACTATGTTTTTTTAGACCATGATTACAAATAGAAAAAGACAAAGGAATAGAAGTAACAGATGAGCAAATAATAGAAATAATTGCAAAAGAGGTAAAAAAGAGAAAAGATTCATTACC
>RKAV01000051.1 GCA_014846175.1 bacterium
GAAAAACACCACCAGCGCCAAAATCAGAAAGTTGATAACGGCGGAGATGAAGTTGCCGTAGTTCAGAGTGTTCAGAACCACGTTTCCGGCGTCGTCCACCACAGGCTCACCAAACAGCCGGGGCAGAACGATCTTCATTTCCGAAAAATCAATTTTAGTATCCTTTTTACTTTCTTTATCTAAATAACTCTTAGTTAAACTAGTAGCTAGAAAATAAGAACCTATTCCTAAAACTATAGCTACTAATATTAAAATTATCTTCTTTTTTTTCATAATAAATACTTCCTTTTCTTATACTTTTAAAATAGTATAACATATTTTTCTAATAAACCTGTTAATTTCTTTAATATTTAGTTATAATATAAGTAGGTGAAAGGAGTAAAAATATGTATCTTTCTAGTATAAGAAGTATAGATTTACATGGGATGGATAGGATTAATGCTAAAATAACTGTTTCAGAATTTATAACGGATTTGATAAGATTAAAAGAAAAAGAGGGAGTTATTATTCATGGTAATGGTAGTGGAATTTTAAGAAATGAAGTAGCGAATTACCTAAAGAATGATAAAAGAGTTAGTGAATATAAACTAGATTTTATGAATCCTGGTTGTACAATATTCAAACTTAAATGAAGGTTGACAAAATATGAAAAAAGAGGTATAATATGTGCCGATAGAAAAGAAGGGAGAGCCAAGCCTTATGTATACAGAAGAATATGATAAAAGACCATTTCCGTTTAGAGATTTTTTATTAAAATTTATTATAATCGTTATTTTTGCTCTATTTCTTATTTGGTTAATTCCAAAGTTTATTAGTCCAAAAACTAAGACTAATGAAGCAACATCATCAAAAGTATTTCAAAAAAATTTACAAACGATGAAAACTGCTAGTGTTAACTACTATAGTAAAAAAGAAAACTTACCAGCAACTGATAGTAAAGAAATACTTACATTACGTCAAATGATTGATAAAAGAATGCTTACAGCTTTTACTGATAAAAATGGAAAAGCTTGTGATGTAAAACAAAGCTATTCAGAAATATCTTCTGATAATGGTGAATATGTTTTAAAAGTAAAATTAAAATGTAGTGATGAAGAAGACTATGTCTTAACTAAACTTGGAAGTTATTCATATTGTAGTAGTGAAATATGTGAGAAAGATTTAAATAAAAAAGATACTAAGAAGCCTAGTACTACTACTGATAATAATGATTCTAATAAACCTAGTACATCTTCAAATGATACTTCTACTACTGATAATAATACTAATAATCAAACTGAACAAAAGCAACCAGTTAGTAATAATTCAGTAAGTTATACTTATGAATATCAAAAAACTACAGCTGGTACTTTCTCAGCTTGGTCTGATTGGAGTGGAAAAGCTAGGAATAGTCAAAGATACAAAGAAATAACTTGTCAAGAAAATGACAGTAATTGTTTAAAAGAAATTAAAATTACTACGGTAAAAGAAGTTATTGGAAAGACACCTTTAGGTAATAATGTTACTGCTAATGTTAGTTATTATCAAGTAAGAACTAGAACTTATACTGATGGTGTTACTGATACTAAATGGAGTAGTGAAAATGATCAAACGCTTTTAAATAATGGATATAAAAAAACAGGTAATAAAAAGGAAGTAAATTAGGAGGTTATTATGGAAGAATATTTAGAATTTTATCAATTTCATGAAAAAGATGAGTATGACAATTTAATGTGTTTATATTGTGTAGTTAAAAAAATAGATGGAAAACGTTATTTAGGATTTATTAAAGATTATGATACAGCTTTAAGTGAATTAAAAGAATTTGCTTATAATAATAAGTTATATACACTTGATGATTTATTAAAAAGTGATAAATTCCATACTCAAATGAGCAATAAAGACTTTAGAGATGCTATTAAAGAAAAATATAACTATGATAGTTCTAAAATAGCTAACTTTAATGATATAGCTAAGTTTGATGGTAAATTAAAAACAAAAGAAGAAAATCCAACAGGTAAAGAAAAGAAAAAAGAAGAAGATCCTACTAAGAAAGAATCACGTATTAAAAAAATAATGAAAAAAATTAAAGAGAAAGTATCTAAACATAAAATCACTTCCCTTGTTATTGCAACTGCTGCTATTGCTTTAGGTGTTGCTGGCTTTAAAGGATGTGGTAAGAGTGGTACTACTGATGATCTTCAAATAGAAGATACAAACTATACAAACGATGATGATGTACAAATAACTTATGATACACCAACTACTGATGCTCAAGATCCTAGTGATTTAACTGTTACGGAAGACTTTGATACTTATTTAAGACTAAGTTCTCCTACTAATAAAAAATATATGACAAGATTTAAAAAGACACTTAGTAAATTTAATACCTTAGCTAAAAATTATATTGATGTTCCTAAAAATAGTAGATTAGGTCTTGATACTACTAACTATACAGCTTTTGAGATGGCTTTATTAGGGGATAGATTTGGTAATAATGCTACTGATGTTTCAACTTACTGGAATCATGAAGAATTGTATAAGAGTTATATGCAAGCAAACGATCAATTAAAACAACTTGCTACTCTACAACAAGAAAAATCTGGTTTTGCTACAGCATTAAAAGGTAGTGAACGTAGAGAATTCTATCAAAAATATGAAGATATGATTATTGATTTAAATAAAACAACAGATGAAAATGAAAAAATTGATAAAGCAGAAAATATCTTAAAAGAGTTTAAAAATGATTTTAATATGGATAGTGCTGATTATAGTCCATTAGAATTGCTTAAGAGTGATCCAAAATATATAGCTGTTATGCCAATGGTAAGCAGTGTTTATGATAGAGCTATGAATTGTAATTATGAAAACATTCCAAATGATTCAAAAATGCAGCAATTAATTATTGCTTATAAAAGTGTAGTAAGTAATAATATTTATTCAGCATTAGCTTCTATAGATGTTAAAGAATCAATTACACCAAGTTATGAAATGTATACTTCAAAAATAGAAGAAGAACTACAACGTGATGATTTATATGTAATTGATGATGTTAGAAGTATTAAAGATACTGACTTATATAAACAAAATCAAACACTTCCTGTAAAAGCTATTGAAATTACACCTACACCAACAGTTGTAGCTGAAAATAATACTGAAAGCCAAGATTATGTTGTAGATTCAACACCAGTATATACAACTACTGATGATAATTATGAGTATCAACCAGAAACTACTCCTGATTATACAGATACAGATACTAATACTGATGATGTAACGACTGATACAAATGATACAGTAAATACAGATACTGATACAGATGCTGTTTTAGAAGAAGAACCAACAATTAATGATCAAATAATTGAAAGCGATGAAGATTCTAATACTTCTGATAATCAAACAACAGAAACAGAAGAAACTATAGTAGATTCAATGAATGAGACCATTAATAATGGTGGATATGCCGAAACACCAGATAATTGGCAAATAGATGATAGTTATAAAATTGATGGTACAAATGTTATAGATGGAAGTATTAGTGATATAACAATTGAAGAACAACCAACTGAGGAAGTACCTACTGTAAGTGAAGATGCTTCTACTACAATAGATGATTCTTCTGCTCCAGTAGAAGAAGTACCTACACAATCAGATGATTATGGTATAATCGAATCAGAAGAAGATTATACTGATGATAGTATTTCTACTAATTCAATTGAAGAAACACCTACTTATGATGATACTTCATTAACTACTGTTGACCAGACAGTTGCAAAACTTACTCAAGAACAAGCAATTGATCAAGTTATTAACTATAATACAAATGGTATAAATGCTGTTCCTGTGTTCAATACAAGTGATAATAGTTGGCATGTAGAAGTAGTTGATACACAAGAAAACGTTAAAGAACCTATCAAATATAGTATGTAAACAAAAGAGAATCATTTAGATTCTCTTTTACAGTATACTTTGGAAAATTACAAAAAGTAGTTTTTTTAATTTAAAAAATATGTTATAATCGTTAATAGAATAGGATAGGTGATTACCATGGGTAGATTATCAGTATTATTAGATAAAGAAAGATTAAATGCATCAGCATATTTAACAGAAGATAATATAAAGAACTTAAATTCTTTTTTACTAGAAAATAAGAATTCTTTAGATTCTAGTTATGTTGATATGCTTTCTAAGTTTTTAGTACAAATGAATGGTTATTTTAATCAATTATTAGTTAAGAGTGAAGGGCTAACTAATAATACCGAACAATATAAAACTAAAGCTAAAGAATTAGAAAGTAGAGCAAATACTAACACTAAAGAAA
>RKAV01000086.1 GCA_014846175.1 bacterium
ATCACTCATTGGTTTAGTATTATCTAGATTAATAGCATTACCTTCTGTAAAATCCACTTTTAAAGTACCTACTTCTACACTTAGTTTCTTACTAGTAAATGTCTTTGTAAGTAAAGCATAACTACTACCTATAAGAGTTAATATACTTATTAGTATTAGAATAATTAATATTATTATCTTTTTATTTTTCATCGTTTCCTCCTGCTAAAATAAGACACAAAAAAGATAAGTCTATAACACTAGACCTATCTTTAAACACAATAAAAGAAAGTAGTTTTTACTGCTTAACCAGGTAATGACCCCCCCCATGTTAACTAGATGTAAACTATATATATTCATGGAAGGCACCTCTACTTTCTTAAATATTTATTTTCCTGCTTTTTCTAATTTTTCTAATACTTCATTAGTAACATCAATTGCTTTAAGACGCATATCTTCTGCTGCTTGTTCTAAAACAGGAGTTCCCTTTTCTACAGCAAGATTAACTAGTTCTTGACATTTTTTCTTAATATCTGCTGCTTTCTTCTTAGCTATCTTTAAAGCCTTTTCTTTATCAAGATCTTCTAATTCTTCCTTGATTTCATCAACCTTTCTTTCAAAAGTTTCTTTAACTTCTTCCATATCGATTTCCTTAGCTTTATTAACTAATTCATCCATCTTTTCTTTTAATTCTCTTCTAGTCTCACTACCTTTTTTAGGAGCGAATAAAATACCTAATCCTGCTCCAATAGCAGCTCCTGCAATGAACTTACCTAGTCCACTTTTCTTTTTTTCACAACTCATCTTCAACATCCTCCTTTTTTTGTTTTCTTTTTTTTACCAAACTTCTAACTGCTCCCATTATTGTAGATGCCACAGTATCAGTAACAATAGTTGCTTTAGTAGTAATAAAATCCATTACATTGAATAATCCACTCATAGAATCCATTTTCTTTTCTAAATCATCTAATAGTGTATTAATTCTAGTAACCGTTTCTAACGTTCTAATACCTAGTATAATCAATACAATAATAAGAACAATTAGAAGACAATACATTACTGCTGGTAAAAACACATTGACAAATTCCATAACTAATCTTCCTTTCTCTATTATAACTAATTTTCCTTAGTATCATCATACATTGAATCAAATAAATCAAACAAATTATCTTCAAGTTCTGGTTCAGTATCTTCTTTATGTCTTAAATCTCTTCTTCTACCAGTTTTTCTTTCATGTGAAATATCTTTATAGTCAACATTATATTCTAATCCTAAATCTTCAAAATATTCCTCAGCATCACCTACTGTAACTTTAGGAACAGCTGGAGTATTATCAGTGATATCTTCTAACATAGAATTAGTATCTTCTTCTTCCTCACTAATTTCTTTATATTTTCTTTTATCATCTAAATAATCTTCTACTTTTTTCTCATTAGAACTAGATGTTAACTCTTCATCAAAAATATCATCATTACCGCCATAGGCCTTTGCTCTAACACTATCCACATCTAACTTACGTGAAGAATAACTACTAGTTAATCTAACTTCTTTTTTAGTAGTAACCTCTTCTTTTGGAACACCAGAATCAATTAAACCATAAATTGGCGAAATAACAGGTGATGGATGAAAAGTCCTTTTTGTTTCTTTTTTCTCATAAGTCCCATAACTCTCAATCTTAATTTCCTCTTTTTTATTACCATAAGGAACCTTTTCTGTCTTTTTTTCCACAGGTCTTGGTGGATAAGCTGGATGAAAATCTTGTACTGCTTCTCTTCTTTCCACAGGTTTAGGTCTTTCTTCAACCCTTGGAGCTGGTTTCTCCCTCATATCTACAAAATCATCTTCACTAATAGCTGGAAACTTAAATGTTTTCTTCTCTTCTTTTGGTAATTCTTCTTTTACTTCATCTTCCTCAAAAACTGCTTCTTCTCTTCTTTCCCTTCTTGATTCTGGTAAAATAATTTTCTTAGCAATAGGTTTTTCCTTTTTATCTTTCTTTTCTTCAACTTCTACATACTCTTCTTCAAAAAGAGCATTCTTTAACTTATCTAGTATTTTCACTTTATTCACCTCATTATTCTGACTCTTCAATATCTATTTTATCTTCATCAGTATTGTTTTTCGTATATCCTTCATAAGTACCATATTTTTCTTCATAATCAAGATAACTTTCTTTAGTCTTTTCATTACCTTTAGGTTTCATCACATTGTAAGTTTCTTCTTTATAACTAAGAACTTTCTTTCCTATTAAAGTATCTAAAACTACTCTGTTATACGTTATAGAATTTAAAATAGAACTCATATATGGTAATACTTCGATTATTTCTTTTTCCTTAACTATTGCTTCTATCTTTCCATAATTATACATAAATTCAATAAAATATGAATCTTCCTTATTAAGCTTAGTTATCTCCAAATAACCAGTTTTACCATTATAATCTAATTTTTTAGAATAGTATGCATCCTTATTAACTTTATAATCCAACTTCTCTTTATTATAGTAACTAATTACATCACTATAGAAATAATAACTTCTATTTTTCTCATCGAGTAAAATAGCATTATAATCTTTCTTAGAGGTAAACCTTATTCCTTTTGGAATATAGTATTTATAGCCATCATAAACAACATTATAATGTTTATTATTTCCTTTAAGTAATATTGGTAATAAAGAATCTATATTTTTATTAGAGAGATTACTACAACCAGTTACTACAAAACAAAGAAGTGAAAGAAATAGTATTTTCTTTTTCATATTTCACCTACTCTTAACTTATTATAACAAATAATATCAACTTTTTAAATCACTTTTCTGCAAAAAGATGATAAATATTTGCACCTTTTCCCCTAAATTTACTCTCATATTCGGTCATTATTAAATCAGGTGCCTGATAATTAAATGATACATCGTTTAATAAGTAACCCATATCACCAAGTGATTCTACTGAATATAAGAAGAAATCTCTATTATCAGTTCTTACTTCTATTCTTTCTTTATCTTTAAATATATTTTTATATTTCTCTAGGAATAGCTTACTAGTTAATCTTCTATTTTCATGTCGATTTTTAGGCCAAGGATCAGAAAAGTTTAAATATATTTTATCTATTTCATGATCAAATAAATCATCAATTAAGTTTGCATCATATTTTATTAAGATTAGATTATCTAACTTTTCCATCTTTAAGATAGCTTTAGCCATAATACTATCAAATCTTTCTATTCCAATGAAGTTTATATCTTTATACTTTTTAGCATTTTGATAAATAAATTGTCCTTTACCCATTCCTATTTCTACATAGATAGGATTATCATTATTAAACAATTCTTTAAATTTACCTTTGTATTCTTTAGGATTATTCAAAAGAAAAGAACAATTATCAAGTATTTCTTCTTTATTTTTTACATTTCTTATACGCATATTATCACTTCCCAGTTAATAGTTTAACACATGTATAATAAGTTTGCATATAATAAAGCGAAAGGAATGGATAAATATGATGAATCAAATGCCACCTTATAATATGTTCCCACCTGCTTTTGACCCTAATCAAAGTCAAGGAACGGGAAGTAATTGTCAGGAAAAAATACAAATGTTAGAAAGTCAAATAAACAGAATGGAAAGACAACTTAGAAGACTAGATAATAGAGTTAATAATATAGAGAATAGTTTAATAACTCCATACTCTAGTCAAAATACTGGATATGGTAGTGCAAATAATAAATATATGATGTAAAATAGTGTAGACAGTGTTGTCTACCTTTTTGTTAAGAAAGAAGTGATTAGATGCTTATAGTAGGAAGTTATAATCTTCAAAATAAATTTAAATTAAAGAAATATAATGGTAAGTTCAATAACCAAGATAATGTTCTTTTATTAAAGAAGTTTCTAGATGATTACAATATTGATATATTAGGAACCCAAGAGTTTGTCTATTGGTATTTAGAACGAGCTAGAAAAGTAATTAATGATAAGTACTCTATAAATGGTAAGTATAGATATCCATTATTAGTTTTAAAAAAGTATGATGAAGCTAACAGTATAATCTGTAAAGAGACTGTAACAGAATGTAAAACTTGTCATTTACCTTTCTTACCTAATATTATACC
>RKAV01000001.1 GCA_014846175.1 bacterium
CTATCAATACTTTCTTTATATTCTTTTTTTGTGAGTAATAATATGATTAAAGTTTTTTCATTTTTCATTATTAGAAAAAATAATTTATTTTTTCTTATTCTTTCTTCTTTCATTTTTATTAATCAATACTAAAAAGATAGATAATCTTTCTACTTTTTTACTACTAGAAAGTCTTATAGAAATAATATTGAAAAATGAAAAAACTTTAATCATATTATTACTCACAAAAAAAGAATATAAAGAAAGTATTGATAGACTAGATGACTTTTTTCTTTTAAAACGTGAACTACTATTAAAATATCCAAAGAATATTTATCAAAAGGAATTTAATATTTCAATAACTAATCTTTCCTTTGCTTATGGTTTAAATAATTTACTTAAAGATATAAATTTAAATATACCTTTTAAATCACACCTTTTCTTTTATGGTTTATCTGGCAGTGGTAAAAGTACTTTATTTAAAATATTAGGTAAATATTTAGAAGTAGAATTTGGAATGATAAGAATTAATAATTTAGATATTACACATTATAATTTAGCTGATTTACGATGCAATATTTCTTATGTTACTAACAACGTTTTAATAGAAAATAAGTCTCTTTTAGAAAATATTACTATGGGTAAAAAACAAGATATAAATAATATTAATAAGGTTTTAAAAGTAACAGGATTAGATAAAATATTAGCTAATAAAAATAAGACTATTTATACTATTGATGAAATGGAATTAAAGAATTTTAGTACTGGTGAAAAGATGCGAATAGCATGTGCTAGGGCACTTTATCGAAATAGTAAAGTTTATTTATTTGATGAGTGTTTTAGTAATATGGATATTAAAAGTGAAAGAAAAATATTAATAAACATTTTTGAAAATTATCAAGAAGCAACTATTTTATACATATCTCACCGTTTAAATAACAAAGATTTATTTGATAAAAAATATAGTTTAAAGGATGGAACAATTTATGAAGAAAAATAATGTATTAACTATTTTTACAGTAATCTTCTTTATCATTATTATATTTTCTATATTATTCTTAAAAAAAACAACCGTTTTTGATTATCAAGCAGTTACTTGCAATATAAAAGGTGAAAAAATAGAAACAGTTATTTCTAAAAAACAAGCCGACAATATAATTAGAAACCATTTCTTTTATTATAAAGGAAGAAAATATTTTTATAAGGTATTAGAAAATATTAAAAATGAAAATTTAATTTATCTTGAATTATCAACTAATAAGAAACTTTCCCAGAATGAAGTAAATAGTATTTATATACCTATCAAGAAAGTATCATTATTAAAAATATTACTAGAGAGTTGGAGGTTATGATGAAAAAAATTAAAGAAAATAAATTAAAAAGAATAAAAGGAGGCTTTTCAACTTTAACTTTTATAGGAATTACAGCTATAATTGCTTTCCTAGTAGGAGTAGTTAAAGGTTATACTAATCCAGAAAGTTGTGAGGTGAAAAATTAATGAAAGAAATAGCAGAAAAAAAGCAGATGTCAATAGTAGGCGGTTCTACTACTTTAAGTGGAACAATATTAAACCAATTAAATAAGTTAATAGATATATTAGTTGATTCTGGAAGAACTTTAGGCACTTCAATAAGAAGAATAGTTGAGGATAAAATATGTCCTTTAGATTAAAACTTAAAAAAATCATAAAGATAGTTATAATTATAGTTTTCTTCATATTTTGTTATCTTATAGGTCATTATTTTGGTGCAAATATCATAAAACATTGTTAAAATGTAAAAAAAATGTAAATTTATAGTTGTCAGAAATACCTAACGAGTGTTATAATCAGTTGTAGAAAAAAACGAAGGGAGGGATAGCCGAATGACACAGACAAAAGAGAAGTCAAATAATACAAATAGCAGTTTAGATTTTAAAATCAGAAAGTACAAGCAGAAACTTGCTCGTAGTGGTGTCCCTTCAGAAGCTAAAAAACATGATGCTTATGATAAACCAGGGGTTAGAAGAAGAAAAGCAAGAGAAGAAGCCAAAAAAAACGCACGCAAAAATGAACGCAGACAATCTAGAGGAAATAGAGACTAATATGGTCTTTATTTTTTTGTTTCACATAAAGTTATATAGGTGGAAAAATGATAGGATATAATAAGATAAAAAATTATATTGAGGATAATGAATTTCATTTTGATATTTTTATTGATCATATTTATATTACTAATTATGAAAAAATACTCTCACTTAATGATACTAAAATTGTCTTCCTAGCAAAAAACAAGAAAATCACTTTAATTGGTAATAAACTATCCTTAATAAAAATGTTAGATGATGATCTTTTAATTCAAGGCAATCTAAGTAAAGTTGAGATGGAATAATGAGCCATTATATAATAAAAATTGAAGGCCATCGACCTAATTCCCTCCTATCACTTTTAATAATACTAAAAATACCTTTTATTAAAAGAAAAGAAACAAAGACCTACTTAATTTTAGAAATAGAAGAAGAATACTTTGAAAAGATAAAGAAAATTGCTCCTACTTATCAGATAAGTATTTTAAAAAGAACAGGAATAGCTTACTTAATTCATCTATATAAAACCAAAAAAATCTTTCTTTATTCTATTATTTTTTCTTTTTTAATAATTATTCTATTAACTAACATTGTTTTTTCTATTAGAGTAGTAGAAACTGATAAAGAGATAAAAAATATGATTCTTACCGATTTAGCTGAAAACGGAATTAAAAAATTTAGCTTTAAAGTATCTTATAAAAAGAAAGAAGCAATAAGAGAAAAGATACTAGCCAAAGAAAAGGATTACTTAGAATGGTTAGAAATAGAAGAAATTGGTACTATGTATCAAGTAAAACTAATTAGAAGAATAAATAATCCTAAAGAAAAAGACTTAAAACCTAGAAGTATAATAGCTAAGAAGAAAGGAAGAATTACTAGAATAGAAGCAGATTATGGTGAGGTTATAGCAAAGAAGAATGATGTAGTAGATAAAGGGGATACTTTAATTAGTGGACTTATTAAAAATAAAGAAGAAATTAAAACAAAAGTAGCAGCAAAAGGAAAAGTCTATGCTGAAGTTTGGTATCAAGTAAATCTTAATCTTCCTAATATATATCAAGAAGAAATAAAAACAGGAAAGAAAAAGAAGACATTAGAAATTATATTCCTCAATAAAAATATTTTCATATCAGAACTATTTAAGTACAGCAATAGTATTTCTAAAGAAACTATCTTATATAATAATCTAATAATACCATTTAAAGTCAGTTTAGCTAAAAAGGAAGAAATTAAAATAAAACAAGTACCTTATCAAGAAGATAAGAATTTAGAGAAAATAAAAAAATTAGCTATTAATAAATTAAAACAAAGAATTGGTAATAATATTAAAATATTAGCAATAAATGTTTTGAAAAAAAAGACAATAGCTGATAGAATAGAAGTAGAATTGTTTTTCAAAGTAGAAGAAGATATAACTAGTTATGAATCACTAGAAAATATTGACATTACTTTAGAAAATCAGAAAGAATGAGGTACTTGTTATGTTAAATAGTCTTGGAAATTCTATTGAAAATGTCTTAGAATTTAGCTTACCAATGGTTATTTTATCAGTAATAATTGCTGTATCATTAAGAGTTGCTGATATTATTAAAAATAAAAGAAAGATAGTCTTATATAAAGAAGTTTTAGCATTATTCTTTATGATTTATATTCTTTGTCTATTTCAAGTAGTTACTTTTCAAGATGCTACTTATAATACAGGAAACAATTTAATACCATTTAAAGAAATATTTAGATACTCACTTGGTAGTAGATTATTTATTAAGAATGTTTTAGGTAATGTAGTAATGTTTATGCCTTATGGTTTCTTGTGTAGTTATATATT
>RKAV01000084.1 GCA_014846175.1 bacterium
AACGGACACCCTGTGTGGGTGTCCGTTGTACATATATGATTTTCTGCTAATTTTGTGCGGCTGTTCGCGCTTGGGACAGCATTCCCTTTTCTCGGGGGCTAAAATTAAAGAGTTGTATGCAACAGTGAAAAATACCATACCAAAAAAGAAATTTATCTGATTTACAAATATTAATTTTAAAGATATAATTATATCATCAACAGACAGAGTTATCTGTAAAAATTCTTTGTAAACGATGAAAGGAGAATTATTTATGAAAAGAAAATATTATTATTTATTAGGATTTATTGTTATTATGTTTGCTTATCTTGGAATATTTTGTTTTCCAGATATTATGATTACTTCATCTATTAACTCTCTTTTAATATTTAAAGAAAAACTATTCCCCTCTATTTTTCCTTTCTTTGTTTTATCATTTTTATTTATAAATATGAAATATCCTCTAATTCTTAATAAGTATTTAAAAAATACTACTTCTATATTATTTTTAAGTATTATATCTGGTTTTCCCTCAGGTGCTAAGTATATTGTTAAATATTATAATAGTGGTTATATAACAAAAAAAGAAAGTAATCAATTACTTCTTTATACTCATTTTGCTAATCCATTATTTGTTTTAGGTACTTGTGGACTATTATTAAATAGTAAAGTACTAGCTTATAAAATATTGATATGTCAGTTACTAGCTAATATTATATTAGCTATACTTACCAAAGATAAAGAAGGTAGTAGTATGAAAGAAAAGGAAGTAGTTACTGATACACCTAATTTATTATTTGTATTACCAGATGCTATTAATGAAGCGATGGAAGTATTAATATTTATGCTTGGTTCTATTACTATCTTTCAATTCTTTACTAATTGTGTTTTATCTTTTACTAATGAATCTTTACTTACGAAAACAATATTTACAGGGATAATGGATCTTACTAGTGGAATTAGTTTAGTTCCTAACACCTTTCTTTCTTTAAAGTTAAAGGGATTATTAATGTTATGTTTTATAACTTTCGGAAGTTTATCTGTTCATTTACAAGTAATAAATGCTCTAAAAAATACTAATCTTTCTTATACTAATTTTTTTATAGGACGTATTTTAGAAACTATCATAGCAGTAATTTTATTTCTAATCATTTAGTAAATTGGATAATTAATAGGAGTAGTAATAGAAAATGATAGTTCTTCATCTTCAAAGTCAGGATGAGAAAGAGCTATATTTATTTTTAAGAAAGGATGATCAGTCCCTACTAATTCTATATACGTTTCTTCTGTGTTAATTATTAAATCAGTAATTTTAGGTAAGGGGTAAGTAATTTCTTTACCACTTTCACCATATATAATATTGAAATTAGATAAATCTATACTTAAATTAGTTTGATAATTACCATCAGCATTTGTCATTTGAAAACTTGCATTAGTTTTATTATATATAACAGCATTTACTAAATGTCTTTTAATTAAATCATCTTGTATAGTCTTTTGTAATTTATTTTCATAATCCATAATACTAGTCCTTAATGATTCTTTTTGTTCTTTATTTTTATAATTTAAAACCATATCAAACATACCTACTAATACAAAGGATAAAATAGTAAATGTTATCAATAGTTCAATAGCAGTCATTCCTTTATTATTTAGTTTTATCACTTTCTATATACCTCCATAATTCCATAGTTATGAACACTACCTTTATTTTTTTCTATTATTACATGAAAATAATTATTATTACTAGTTTTAGTAGTATTTTTACTATAAGTAGGTATATAACTAATATAATCTTTAAAATCTCTTGCTAATAAATTAGTAGATTTAGCATAATTTTTAAATCTAATTGCATTATAGGTAGTTAAATATATTTTACTGATATTATTAACGTCTTTATATCTATTACACCATTCTTCCATATCATTTTTAGTATATAATGCACAATTTGTTATATCTAAGTAACCATTATTTATAGTTGTAGCATAACTGGCATCATTTAAACCATCAAGAACTATTTTTCTTGCCCAATGAGCATTATAGGTTGCTTCGACTGTATTATAATTTCTATATTTACTATATTCAGCAATTAAAGGAAGTAAATTAGAATAAAGCATAGAAAAAACAGTTAAAACAAAGACGCTTACTACCAATGTTTCCGCAAGCATAAATCCTTTATTATTCATTTTCAAAATATCACCCCTTGCACCAATCTTAATCCTATTATATAATAGATTATAGTAAAATACCATATCAAAATAAAGGGGTTGATTAGATGGTTAGTTATGATATGACAAAAACTCCAGTGGTTAATGTTGTTGATGACATTTTGGCTTATGCTGCTACACATGGCGCTAGTGATATACATTTTGATCCAAGAGATGATTTCTTGATGGTTCGTATGCGTGTAGATGGTGATTTGAATGATTATACAAAGATTCAGAAAATATATGAAAGAAATTTAATTACTAGAATTAAACTTCTTGCTAATATGAATATTACTGAGAGTCGTCTACCTCAGGATGGTTCTATCAAAGGGACTATTAAGGGAATTGCTATGGAAACACGTGTTTCTACTCTACCTACTAATGAAGGGGAAAAATGTGTTATTCGTATCTTGGATTATTCAAGAAGTTTAGCAGGAATTGATTCTTTAGGATTTAATGAGCGTAATTTAAAAAAGCTAAAAAAGATGATTAAGGAACCTAATGGAATAATTCTAATAACAGGGGCTACTGGTTCTGGTAAGAGTACAACAGTTTATTCTATTTTACAAGTTTTAAATAATAAAGAAACTAATATTATTACAGTAGAAGATCCGATTGAAATGAATATTGAAGGATTAAATCAAGTACAAGTTAATAGTGAAATAGGACTTGATTTTGCTACAGTATTAAGATCTATTTTAAGACAAGATCCAAATGTTATTTTAGTTGGAGAAATTCGTGATAGTGAGACGGCTAAAATTGCTGTTCGTGCTTCTATTACGGGACACTTAGTATTATCTACTGTGCATACTAATAACTCATTAAGTACCATTGAACGTCTTCTTGATATGAACGTTGAAAGATATTTATTATCAAGTGCTTTAACGGGTATTATCTCTCAGCGACTTGCTAAAATGCTTTGTCCTCATTGTAGAAAGTTAGAAAAAACTACACCTTATCAAAAGAAAGTATTTAAACTTGCTCTTCATCAAGATATAGAGGAAACTTATGTAGCAAATCATGATGGATGTGAATATTGTTCCGGTGGATATCATGATCGTGTAGCTATTCAAGAAGTATTGTTGATTAATGATGAGATTAGGAATGCTTTAAATGAAGAAGAAATGAAGAAAGAAGATCTTCAAAAAATAGTATACACTTCTGATGTAATAACTATGTTACAAGATGGCCTTTATAAGGTGTTAGATGGTACTACTTCTTTTGAAGAAATATATAAAATAATTGATATTGATGATGATTTAGATACATTAAGAGAATTAGGCTTATTAAACGAGGATATGGAAGTACCTAGTGCTAATATAGTAATTAAAGAAGATACTTCTCTTCCTAAAATAGATACATCAAATATTAAAATTAATGATAATTAAAAGAGCCAGTTTGTGATATGAACCCCGTTTCTTGGACAAAGTAGAAACGAGGTTTTTATATGTCTAAATTAAGTTATGATGAAAAAATACAATTATATAAAGATAGAAAAAGTGGAATGAGTAGATTATCATTATCAAAGAAATATAATATATGCATTCATGGAGTTCAATATTTATGTTGTTTAATTGATATACATGGTTATGATATCTTAAGAACAAGTAGTAACAAATGTTACAGCAAATTTATAAAACAGGATGCAATAGATAGAGTGTTAAATAATAATGAATCT
>RKAV01000083.1 GCA_014846175.1 bacterium
TCTTTTATTAATCCTATCATATAGTGTTTCTCTATCAGTAGTAAGTCCTATTATCTTAGCATTATATAATAACTTATCACCATTATTATCTATTTCTTCATTATTTTCTAACTTTACTAACTCCCTTACTAGTCTTCTTTTATTATTACTATCTTTAGATATATAGTTATACTTACTTATTCTATTTAATAACTCTTCTATTGATAAATCATCATAGTTAGTAGTATTTTCTTCTTTATTAAATCTATAATCATATAAAGTAGCTTTTAAGTATAAACCTGTACCTCCTACCATAATAATATTTTTCTTTTCTTTTAATAGTTTATCTATTAAACTTCTAGCTTCTTTTTGATAATCATAAACACTATAGTTAGTATCTATATCTACATAAGAAAGCAAATGATGTTTAACACCATTCATTTCTATCTTAGTAACTTTAGCTGTTCCTATATCCATTTTTTCATAAACTTGCATTGCATCAAAGTTAATTATTTCTGCTTTATAATATTTAGCAAGTTTTATACTAAGTTTAGTTTTCCCTACTCCTGTAGGTCCTACTATTGCAATAATCATAATAATCCTCTTTCTAATTCATTACTCTTTTAAACATTTTTTCTAAGTCATAGTTACTATAAGTAATAATAGTTGGTCTTCCATGTGGACATGTAAAAGGATTTTCACATGTCCTAATAGTATCTAAAAGATAAGCAGCATCATCTAGTGATATATAGTCATTTGCTTTAATACTTAAACGACATGCCAATGTTGTTGCTGTCTTCTCAATAAATTTTTCTTTAGAAAACTCTCCTTTTTCAAGTAGAATAGAAATAATCTTTTCTATAGAATCCTTTTCTCTTCCTTTATAGATAAAGGTTGGATGTCTTCTTACTAAAAATGTATGATCACCAAACTCTTCTAAATATAGTCCAATAGTTTTTAATACATCTAAATATTCTTTTATCTTTAAAAACTCATCTTTAGAGTATTCTAATTTAATAGGTACTAACAAATCAGTAGTATCAGTATTTTCTTTACTTAATTCTTTCATAAACTTCTCATAGTTTATTCTCTCTGCTATAGCATGTTGATCTATTAAATACATACCATCTTCATTTTCTGCTACAATAAAGGTTTTATGTATTATTCCTAAAGGATACATTTTTTTTATTCTTGATTCTTCATCTTTTTGAAAATCAAAACTAACTTCTTCTACTTGTTTTTCTATTTTTACATCAGTATCTATATCAAAGATACTTTTAGGTATTTCTAAAGGAAGAGAATCTTCTACTTCATAAATAGATTCTCTTTCTCTAACACTAGCATGAGGTATTAAAAGTATTTCTTTTAGTTTCTTTTCTATTAAGGTAGTAACAAGATCTAATAATTCATCTAATTTAGAAAACTTAATATCCATCTTTTGAGGATGTATATTAATATCTACTAATATTGGATCAACAGTAATATTTAATACAATAACCGGATATTTATCTTTTGGTATATAAGTGTGATAAGTATCAAGTATTGCTCTATTTAAAGCTTGATTTTTAATAACTCTACCATTTACTAAGGTAGTCATAACATTTCTTGATACTTTAGCTACTTCTGGATAGGAAATATATCCATTTATGGTATAATCGTCATTCTCTCCTATTATTTCTATTGTTTTCTTAGCAATATCTATACCATATACAGCATAAATAACTTTTAATAAGTTACCATCTCCTGTAGTATTAAGTAGTTCTCTATCATTGTTTTCTAATATAAATCTAATATTTGGATATGATAAAGCCATTTTATTCATATAATCTATTATTAGAGATAATTCAGTAGATAAACTTTTTAAGTATTTTAATCTAACTGGAGTATTATAAAATAAGTTTTTAACTGTAATAGTAGTTCCTTTTTCTAAGGGATATCTTTCTTTTTTTATTAAACGTCCCCCTTCTAGATAAAGATATGTTCCAGTGTCATTTATACTAGTTTTTAATTCTACTTTAGAAACAGATGCAATGGATGGAAGTGCTTCTCCTCTAAAACCTAAAGAAGCGATATGAAATAAGTCATTTAAGTTTTTTAATTTACTAGTAGCATGTCTTGAAAATGCTAATAGGGCATCTTCTTCATCCATTCCTATACCATCATCTGCTACTGTTATTTCTAAAATACCAGAGTCTTTTAATGATACTTTAATTTTACTACTTTTAGCATCAATACTATTTTCAACTAGTTCTTTAACAACATTTAAACAACGTTCTACTACTTCTCCAGCTGCTATTTTATTAGCTAAATCATCATTCATTACTTCTATTTTACTCATTTTATCACCTACAACTACTGCTTTTATATTTACTACATACTAAACATATATAATATTCTAAATTCATATTAAAATCAACATCATTTTTTCTAGTTACTATTACATAACTATTATCGTTACAATAAAGACTTTTATTTTTAG
Organism: bacterium; assembly: GCA_014846175.1. Classification (GTDB taxonomy): domain Bacteria; phylum Bacillota_I; class Bacilli_A; order RF39; family UBA660; genus Onthousia. The sequence continues at coordinate 2,459 of RKAV01000083.1, forward strand.
GATCTTTAATACTTTCTAAGTAACCTTCATTTATTAAGGTATTAGCCATTATTTTACTACCATTAGTATCATTTATAGCAGGAAGTAGTCCTGTATGATCTAAAAAGTAATTAGTAGTAGCTCCTTTTAATGACTCTTCATAATCTTTATATATTGTATTTCTTGTTTTATCTAAATACTTAGAAAAAGACACTACTGCTATAGTAACTAATACTCCTAATAAAGCAATTGATGCCATCAATTCAATAAGTGTAAATCCCCTTTTATTCATAATCATTCCTCTTTTCTTAATAAGTTATACAAATTTTCTGCTACATCAGTTGGTAATATTTCTTTTAATTCCTCTACTGATGCTTCTTTTATTTTTTTAAGTGAACCATATTTTTTAAGTAATTCTTTTTTTCTAACTTCCCCTATACCATCTACCATATCTAAGTATGATGAAAATAACCCTTGTGATCTTAATGTTTTATGATATGTTATAGCAAAACGATGTACTTCTTCTTGTATCTTAGCAAGATAAATAAATAATGGACTATCTTTACTAATATTTAAAGTATTATTATCATCATCTATTATAATACTAGTTTTATGATGATTATCTTTCTTTAGACCTATTATTTTAATAGAAAGATTAAGCGAAGCTAATACTTCTTTAGCAACACTAACTTGTGTTTCTCCTCCATCCATTACTATTAAATCAGGAAGATAATCATTTTCCATTATAGCTTTAAAATACCTTCTATAGATAACTTCCCTCATCGCTCCTAAATCATCTTTAACATCACTTTTAATTTTATACTTACGCCATTTATTTTTTAAAGGAACAAAATCTTTATATACTACCATAGCACCTACATAGTATGTTCCAAATAAATGTGAGTTATCAAAGCTTTCCATAACTGATATATCTTTTCCTAAGAGATTAGATAATTCTTTTAAAGCTTTTCTTTTTAAATCATCATCTCTTTTTTCTTTTTCTATTTCTTCTTTTAAAGCTATGATAGCATTTTCTTTAGCTAAATCAAGAAGTTTCTTTAAATCACCTCTTTTAGGTGTAGTAACTTTAAGTTTTAAATATTCACTTAATAAATCACTATCTATTTCTTCTGGAACTAATATTTCTTTTGGTTTTAAATTCTTTTCATAGAAATTAATTATATAT
>RKAV01000017.1 GCA_014846175.1 bacterium
GTAATCCATATACTATCATTGAAATGGTTATTAGAAATATTATGGCTGGTAATACAACAATATTTTCAAATAATGGGTTTATGTTTGGAACTAATCAGTTATTAATTCAAATAATACAAAGTGTTTTAGAACAATTTAATATATCTAAGTATTTAGTACAAATATATGTATCAGAGAACTTTGATGAAGTATTATCAAATTTTGCTAATATTGATTTAGTTGTTTGTATAGGTAACCATAGTTTACAAAACAGGATTTTAAATAAATCTAAAAATAGAACTATTGTAAGTGGTTATGAAAATTTTGATTTATACATAGAGGATACTTCTCATATAGACTTTTTAAATAAAATAGTAAATACTGGATTAAATATTCAATTATATATAAATAGCGATACTAAATTAGATTATTCTAGTGCTATAATAGTAGATGATGTTGATGAAGCCATTGCTCAAATTAATTATAATGGTAGCAAATATAGTTCAGCTATATTCACTACATCAACAGAAAATGCTTCTAAGTTTGTTAAAGAAGTTAAATCAAAAATAGTAACTATTAATACTAGTCCTACTATTGAAAGAATAATTGATATAAAACAAACAGATTTAATCAATGAAAAAACTATAATATATCCATTTAATTTCAAATTAGATGGTAATAGTGAAAATATTAGTTTATATGGAAAAGAGAAATCATAATGGATACTCAAAGTCTAAATACAATAGATTTAAGTTAAAGTGATAGCAATGTAAAAAAAGAAGATTATTATTCAAAATTAAGTCATGACTTCCATGCTGGATATAATATTCAAGCAATGGTATCAAGTGGATTAATTACGATGTATGGGGTATTTCAAGATAGAAGTGACCATTATACTTTTATACCAATGAATGATTTATATTTTAAATATTATAATGAATATCTTAAGAATGAGTGTGCTGATTCAGGATATGGAATTTATATTAACTACAAATATATGAGAGAACATCACATTGGTAATTATGTGAAATTATGCTTATGTGTATAGGTAGAAATATTAGAAAGGTTTTTACTTTATTAGATAGTAAAAAAATTAAAAGCAATTATTGGGAAAAACCAAACAATCTAAAAACAGAAAAATTCCCATTTCCAAAGAAAAAAATCAAAAGAAAAAAGCTGTATGAAATTATTTCATTTCATGACAGCTCCTATTTTATTATTAACTATTGAAATTCCCTGTAAATATTTGTATCAAATTGATGTTGGTCATTACCAGCAGTTACTAGTTTATTATTATCTACTAAGAAATAAGTATATTCTAGAATATCTTGATTATTAGTAGTTATAGGATCATCCCAAGTAAGGTCTAAATGATACCAATTACTTCCTAGATTAACTCCATTCCAAACATGCCTATCATTAGCAATTTTATAACTCTTGACCTTTAAATCCTCTAAGAATAATTCCATAGCATCAGTGTATCCTCCACAAAGACTATAACCTTGTAATAAAGGACCATTTGCTATATCTGATTGATAATTAATAATACCATTATCACTTCTATTCTTATCATACTTACTATGATTAATTATATAGTCATGACTTGATTTTATCTTATCAGATACACTCATTGTATCATTCCATATTTCATTTTCAATTTCTCTCACCTTATTTAAAACTAGAATCTTATCATTATCAGTATAGTTGTGTTCAATATTAATAGTAACATTCCTAGTTTCATCATAATTAGTAGTTATTCTTTTAAAACTATTAAATGGATGAACAAAGTTATTAATAGTAGATAATGATTTTTGATCATTAGCAAGGGCTTTAACATTATCTAGACAAGTAGTATCTTTTTTACAATAAAAAGTAAAGCTTTCTACCCCTGAGTTTAAGACTGTATAATATAAGTTTCTAACTTCTTCTTCTGTTTCTGGTGAGAAGTTATTAGTTAATGATACATAAGAAAAACTATAATCTCTTGTATAGTCATTAGATTCTGTTAAAGTAACATCTTTCAAAACAATATTCTTATAAAGATTATATATATCATCTTGATAAATATAACTACCTATAAAAAGACCTAATAAAATAATAACAGTAATAAATTTATTCATGAGCATCTCCTTTTAATTAATTTTAACAATTATGTTATTTTATGTCTAGGAATAAGTTTAAAAAAAATAAATAAACAATTGCACTAACCGTTAATTTTTGATAAACTTAATACGAAAGAATTAAAAGGAACGAGAGATGAGATGCTCTTTTTTTTAGCAAGTAGGAGGTAAGTTTATGGCGACAATATATAATGATGACTCAATAAAAATACTAGAAGGACTAGAAGCTGTAAGAAAAAGACCTGGTATGTATATTGGATCAACTGATAAAAAAGGACTTCATCATTTAGTATGGGAAATAGTTGATAATGCAATAGATGAAGCGATTAATGGTTATGGTAAAAAAATAGTAATAACTATTCATGAAGATAAAAGTATAAGTGTTAAGGATGAAGGACGTGGTGTACCTGTTGGAATGCACTCATCAGGAAAACCTACGCCGGAAGTTATTTACACTGTTTTACATGCTGGAGGTAAGTTTGAAGAGTCTGGTTATAAAGTATCAGGAGGACTTCATGGTGTTGGTGGAAGTGTTGTTAATGCTTTATCTAAATGGATGGAAGTTACTATTGAACGTGATAAAGGTATTTACTTTATTAGATTTGAAGATGGGGGTAAAGTAGCCCAACCTTTAAAAAAGATAGGTACTAGTAATAAGACAGGTACTATGGTTAGATTCTTACCAGATGATACAATTTTTTCAACTATAAACTTCTCCTTTACTACTATATGTGAAAGAATGCAAGAATCTGCTTTCCTTTTAAAAGGATTAACAATAGAAGTTAATGACTTAGAAGATGATCGACATGCTACTTTTCATTATGAAAAAGGATTAGAAGAGTTTGTTGATTATCTAAATGAAGGTAAATCAACTCTTCATAAAACACTAGTTTTTGAAGGCATTAAAGACAAAATGGAAATAGATATTGCTATGCAGTATACTGATACTTATCAAGAAAATATTGTTTCTTTTGTTAACAATGTAAAAACTAGTGATGGAGGAAGTCACGAAGTTGGTTTTAAGACAGCATTAACTCGTGTTTTTAATGATTATGCTAGAAATAATGGTTTTATCAAAGGAAAAGAAAAAGCCTTTGAAGGAAGCGATGTAAGAGAAGGACTTACCGCTATTATCAGTTTAAAAATACCAGAAGAACTATTACAGTTTGAAGGACAGACTAAAGGAAAACTAGGAACTCCCCAAGCAAGAACAGCTGTAGATGCTTTAGTTACTGAGAAATTACAGTTCTTCCTAGAAGAAAATAAAATGGTAGCTACTGATATAATTAATAAATCCTTAAAGAGTAAAACAGCAAGAGAAGCAGCTAGAAAAGCAAGAGAAGAAGCAAGAAAAGGTAAAAATAAAGTATCTAAAGAACGAGCATTATCAGGTAAACTTTCTCCAGCCCAGAGTAGAGATAAGACTAAAAAAGAACTATT
>RKAV01000008.1 GCA_014846175.1 bacterium
GCTTGGTATAATGCTGAAAAGGTAGAAGAAAAGTGTAGGAATTCTGCTTATTTTGAAGGAACTAATAATGGTATTATTGTTGGCGAAAAGAATAAACAGTTAGAAGTAGCTAAACTTATGTTGAATAATAATGAAGACTTAGATAAAATTTCTAAGTATACTGGTCTTACTATTAGTGAACTAGAAGAACTTTCTAATAATTTAGAACTTATCAATGGTTAATAATTTTATAAAATATAGTTGAATAACCAACACCTCCATGATAGAATTTAATTAAAGATAAGAAAGATGCGATTAACTATGTATATGGCAACCAATATGTTAAGTTTACAAATGATTAACAGGAGCCGATTACGATTATATAGCTTAATTATTTTTTTTATCGTACACTAAAAACAGGATAAAACTAGTCTTATCTTGTTTTTGGTGTAAATAAAATAGGAGGAGAGAAAGAAGAAATGAGTAAGAAGAAACAACTACTATTATCAATAGGACTTGTCTTAATACTAGTTTTGATGATAGTAGGAATCAGTTATGCAGCTTTTCAGTTCGCAGGACTAGGTAGTAAATCTAATACTATTACAACAGGAGTCATAACGATGGAGTACACAGAAAGTACTAATACAATAAGCATGAATAATGCTCTACCAACTACTGATAATACAGGAAAAGTTAGATTAACAAAAGGAGAATACTTTGATTTTACTATTAAAAGTAATATTCAAGGAAATGCTAATATCAACTGGGAAATAGCAGCAGAGGATGTAACTCCATCATCATCTAAAAAGATGGCTGGCCAAAATATCAAACTTTATTTAACTAAATTAAATGGTGATAAAGAAGAAGAAGTGATGGTACCTAAAGTATATAATGCTAGTCAATCAGTAAATACAAAGACAGGAAGACCATCAGGAATGATGAGCTTAGCAACAGGAACAATGAGTACAAGTGAGACAATAAACTATCGTCTTAGAATGTATGTAGATGAAGACTATAATCCCCAAGGAGATGGAGGAGATTTATCATTTAGTGTAAAAATAAATGCTTATGGAAAAGTAAAAGAAGCCCCAGCTGGTAGTAAGATGAGAGCGTATATGACACAAGCTGATAATGATAATAATATTTCCCCAAAAACAGACTTTCATACTGAAGACTATCAGTTTGACATAACTAGTATTATTACAAAAAATGATAATATAGTACCAACAACAGCTATAGAAAGTTGGGATATATCAGAAGCAAATGATGGTTCAGTAATGGCTTATGTAGAAGATGATGGAAGTGGTAATAGTACCTACAAGCTAACAATCGGTGGAAAAGGTGGGGTTGTTGCTAATGAAAATATGATGTTCTATTTTGCTAACTTTTCAACTATGACAACAATAGATTTATCAGCTCTTGACACATCAGAAGTAACTAATATGAGTTATATGTTTGCTTATTGTAGTAATTTAGCAAACTTAGACGTAAGTGATTTTGACACATCAAAAGTAACTAACATGAGTTGTATGTTTAATTTTTGTACAAATTTAAATAATTTAGATGTAAGTGGCTTTGATACCTCACAGGTAACAAACATGAATGGAATGTTTAATGAATGTAATGTTGTATCAAAACTAGATGTAAGTGGCTTTGATACCTCGAAGGTAACTGATATGTATAGCATGTTTGGTGACTGCTATGAGTTGATAAGCTTAGATGTGAGTAATTTTGATACCTCACAGGTAACAAATATGAAATCTATGTTTGGAGGCTGTGCTAGTATAGCAAGTCTAGACTTAAGTAATTTTGATACATCAAAAGTAACTGATATGAGTATTATGTTTTACGCATGTATGAAACTTACAAATCTGAACATAAGTAGCTTTGATACCTCGAAGGTAACTGATATGTATGCTATGTTTCAAAGATGTGAAACTTTAACAAGCTTAGATATAAGTAATTTTGATACATCAAAAGTAACTAATATGAAAAATATATTTAGTGATTGTAAAAATATTACTAAAATAACCGTTTCTAATAAATGGACAGTAGGTTCAAGTGTAAAAAAAGATGACATGTTTACTAATTGTGGAGTAGACCATGTAACTGTTGTTTAATAAGAAATTAATGAGATATAAAGTTAAGTCTAGAAATAGACTTCTTTTCTTTTTAAGTGATTAGAAAATAAAAAATACTCTTGACAAATATCTATAACTTTAATTATTCTATTAAGTAGAATGAGGAGGATGATTATGGAGATTGAAAGAGTTGTAACTGGTACATTAGATGAGAATTGTTACATATTAAAAAAAGATAATAAGTGTTTATTAATAGATCCAGGCGCTGATAGTGATAAGATTAAAAAGTCTATGGGTGATAATAAATTAGTAGGGATACTTGTAACACACTCTCACTTTGATCATGTAGGAGCATTAAGAGACTTTTTGAAAAGTAATAGAAAACTAATGGTATATAAAAAAAGTAATTTGAGTGATTTAGAAGAGAAAGAAATAGGTCCTTTTAAATTTAAATGTTATTATACTCCAGGGCATAGTAGTGATTCTTTAAGCTTTTACTTTGCCGAAGTTAATACATTATTTGTAGGAGACTTTATCTTTAAAAATACAATAGGTAGAACCGATCTTCCTACTGGTAGTGAAACTGATATGAAAAAATCGTTAGCAAAATTAGAAGAATTTAATAACGATACAAAGATATACTCTGGACATGGTGATTTAACTACTTTAGAAGAAGAAAGAAAAAATAATCCATATCTACAATAATTGTGTTATAATCTAATAAAGGGTTGAAAGGTGGTTTACTATGTATATTGATTTAATTGTACTTATAATACTAATATTATTAGTTATTATGTTTTTTAGACAGTTTTCTAGTTTTGTTTATTTCATTGCTATAGCAGATATATTTCTTAGAATATTAACATTTATTAGTGAGAATATTCCTCTTGCTGATGTCTCAGCAGTTATAAATAAATATATTCCTAAGAGTATTTTATCCATTATAGGTAATTATACTAGTGGACTTTTATATACAATACTTGCTTGGGTTTTTGTTGTAATAATGATTATCTTTGAATCATATATAATTAAGTTCTTTATAAAGAAAAAGAAGGTGTAAAATGAAAAATGGTTTATGGACTAAGATAGTAATAGTAATTATTACTTTAGAAATATTAGTTGGTGGTATTTATTATGGTTATAAAAAAATAAACATTGACGATAAAGGTGATTTATCTATCAAAGATAAAACTGTTACTACTTTATATAAGAAAATAGCTCATGAAGATTTAGAAATACTAGATGTAATGGAGAATAAAGCGATACTATATTATGCTTATAATAATATAGAAAATAAAGATTCTATTAGTTGTGAAGTAATAAATGTTAATAAAGAAGGATATACTTGTAGTGGTTTAACTACTTTTGTTAAGAAAGAAACATTAGAAAAAGCAGTCAAAGATTTATATGGAAAAGATATTAGTGCAAATGTAGAA
>RKAV01000006.1 GCA_014846175.1 bacterium
TAGTTCATCAAGGAATGATTTTAGGTACTAATGGTATTAAAATGGGCAAAAGATATCCAGAATATGCTATAGATCCACTAGATATAGTTAAAAACTATGGAGCAGATACCTTACGTCTATATGAAATGTTTATGGGACCACTTGAAGCTTCTAAACCATGGAATAATAATGGGGTAGAAGGTGCACAAAAGTTCTTAGATAGAGTATATCGCTTATATGAAAGTGATAAAATAACAAATAAGGAAAATAAGAATCTAGAAAAGATTTATCATCAAACCGTTAAGAAAGTAACAGAAGACTTTGAAAGCTTAAGCTTTAATACAGCAATAAGTCAAATGATGATATTTATAAATGCTGTTTATAAAGAAGATGTATTCCCAGTAGAATATGCCGAAGGATTTATTAAACTACTAAACCCTATAGCACCTCATATAACAGAAGAAATATGGGAAAAATTAGGACATAAGGAAACTATGACCTATGAAAAATGGCCAGAATATCAAGAAGATAAACTAAAAGATGATATAGTAACAGTAGTAGTACAAGTAAATGGTAAAGTAAGAGGAAAGATGGAAGTAGTAAGTTCTATTTCTAATGAAGAAATGGAAACTAAAGCTTTTAATATTGATAATGTAAAACAATATACTTTAAACAAAGAAGTAGTTAAAGTAATAACTATTCCTAAAAAATTAGTAAATATCGTTATAAAATAGAGAAGAATAATATTTATTTTTCTTTTTTAGTATGGTATTATTAATTTATAAGAATTGCGAGGATGAGTAAGATGAAAAACTTATTAAAAAAATTAAAAACAACTAATATATCAACAATGTATGTATTTATTCTCTTAGGAGTAAGTGCCTTAATGTTAACAGGATACTTTTCCTATGCTTGGTTTACAGTACAAGGAATACAAAAGTATAGTGTAGTAACAGGTAACTTATATGGTACTGTAGCAATCGGAACAAACTCAGTAACTATTGCAGGACAAGGAGTATTAACATATACTCCAACAACAGATAGTGATACAATAACTCTAACAGTAACCAATACTAATGATAGGACAGTTAAAAACTCAATCTATTACTATAATTTATCAGATAGTACTATTCAAATAGGATATACTTCCGATAGTCCAACTATCCCAAGTACTACAGGAGTATCAGTAGCTCAGAATAAAACATTAACTTATAAGATAAAGATAAAAAATGCTAAAGGTAAACAAATAAAGATAGGTTCATCAATGGGATTAAATAATTCTAATTTATCCCTACCTAGTGGAACAACAGCATTTTCATTATTAAAAAATCCAACAGGAGCAGAAACATTAGTAGCAAAAGCAAATCCAGAAACACTAGATTATAATACTGCTACAGCTGACCAAAAGAATCAAATGTGGACATTCACACATGAAGCAACTACTCAATTAGGAGCAACTACTGATTATAGATATATAGGAGCAAATCCCAATAACTATGTAAAATTCAATGATGAATTATGGAGAATCATCGGAGTATTTGATGTAGAAGATGGAACAGGAAAAATAGAGAAGAGAATGAAAATCATAAGAAATGAATCAATAGGAGATTATTCATGGGATAATTCAACAACAGAATCATCTAAAGGAACAAATAACTGGCTTGTGGCAAGACTAAATTATCTATTAAACCCAGGACATGAGAGTGAAACTTACGGAGGAAGTCTATATTGGAATAGAAAGAGTGGAACATGTTATTATGGACAAAATAATGCCACAATATCATGTGATTTCACCTCAACAGGACTAACAGACGAAGCAAAAATAATGATAGGAGATGCAAAGTGGTACCTAGGAGGTAGTAGTACTGAAGAAGATGTAACAGCACCAATGTTTTATGCAAGAGAAAGAGGAACAGCAGTATATAATAGTAGTAGAAGCACGAGTTGGACAGGAAAAGTAGGATTAATGTACCCAAGTGACTATGGATACGCGACAAGTGGAGGAAGTAGTAAAAATAGGGTAAGTTGTATGGCAAAAGAATTATACAATTGGGATGATAGCAGTTATAGTGATTGTTACAACAATGACTGGCTTTATAATTCATCACAATATCAATGGACAATGAGCCCGCGTGCCGTTTATTCTTATTATGGTTTCCTTGTCTTTGATACTGGCGGCTCTGTCTACGGTAATATTGCTAATGATACTCCTGGTGGTGGCAGGCCAGTCGTACATCTAAAATCCACAATTAAGGTGATATCAGGATCAGGAACTACTTCTTCTCCATTCATCCTGGGATAAGATAGGGAGGTACTAAGACGCCGACAATGAGGGCGGAGTCCGAAAGGAGGCAGCTGTTGATAAATAGAGAAGTAGCTCTAAAGGTAAGTAGGAACTATGTAGGTACTAATGTGTAGAAAAAGGAAACGTGAAGAAAAATATCCGAGAGAGATAACAGAGAGCGAGTGAGGTCAAGTAGTTGTGATTGAGCAACTACTTGACCCGATTTTTTTTGAGATATAGTACGTGGATGAAAAATAAGTAATAAAATAATAAAATGCGAGTGTGGTCAATGGCTTGCGATTGAGAAAACCATTGACCAGATTATTTTTGCTTTTAATATGTTAGTTTATCATATATATTACTAAATGTCTATAAGTATGATATGATAGATTTGCTATGAATGTTATAGTAGGGTAATCTTTTACGAAGTGTGCTTTTGGCTTCTTGCCGAATTTTTTAGCCCGCGTGCCGATAATTCTAATAATGTTTTCAATTTCTTGATCTAATTCTTTATTCATATATTATCAACTACCTATTCTAATAGAAGTTTATCATAAATTTGTTGCGAAGAAAATTTACTCTTTTTCGCTGAAAAATAATATTTATTTTTCTTTTTTTGTATGGTATTATTATCTTATAAGAATTGCGAGGGTGAGTAATATGAAAAAATTATTTAAAAAGTTAGCAACTACTAACATATCAACGGCTTATATATTTATTCTCTTAGGAATAAGTACTCTAATGTTAACAGGATACTTTTCTTATGCATGGTTTACAGTACAAGGAATACAAAAGTATAGTGTAGTAACAGGTAACTTATATGGTACTGTAGCAATAGGGACAAACTCAGTAACTATTGCAGGACAAGGAGTATTAACATACACCCCAACAACAGATAGTGATACAATAACTCTAACAGTAACTAATACTAATGATAGAACAGTTAAAAACTCAATCTATTACTATAATTTATCAGATAGTACTATTCAAATAGGGTATGCATCAGATAGTCCAACTATTCCAAGTACTACAGGAGTATCAGTAGCTCAAAATAAAACATTAACATATAAGATAAAGATTAAAAATGCTAAAGGTAAACAAATAAAAATAGGTTCATCAATTGGATTAAATAATTCTAATTTAACCCTACCTAGTGGAACAACAGCATTCGCACTATTAAGTGATCCAATTACTGTGGAAAATTTAATAGCAAAAGCAAAT
>RKAV01000029.1 GCA_014846175.1 bacterium
TGATAAAACTTTATCCACTTCTTCTTTTGAATAGTTTTTGAAATATTCATATATTGTTTTTTTCTCCTTCCATAAATAGAAATAATAAGTAATACTATTCCTAGTAATAAACTATAAGTTTTAATATTAGTAAACATAAAATGTAAATACTCTATAAAGGAATAACCAAAAGTAAATAGATTAGTATAACAAATATAGTAAAATAAACCTAAAGTAGTAAATATAAATCCTAATAGATATATTATTATTCTAGTCATTTTATTCACCTAATATACTTTATTCTAATCTATTTTTAGTATACAAACTATTAAGTTTTTTATACGAAGAAAAAAGTCCATAATTAGACTTTTTCTTTTAAAGATTTAATATCAACTTGATTGATAGAAGTAAACTTCTTCGATATCTTATCAGTAGTAATAGATACATCTAAAGCTTCTTTATTAACTGTTTGAATACTCTTAGATAACTTATCCCAACGTTCCTTATATCTAGCAAACTCTAATCCTAATTTATTTAACTCTTCATGAATAATGGAGGTGTATTTGTCTTTTTCCATATTTTTAATAATCATTTGAATAACTGTTAAGGTAGATATTAAGGTAGTAGGACTAGTAATAAAGATATGTTTTTTATAAGCATAATCAATTAAATCTTGATGATAAGCATTAATCTCAGCAAATATAGCTTCAGCTGGTAAAAACATAATAGCTTGCCTACTAGTAACACCATCTATTATATATTTAGTAGCAATAGCATCAATATGTCTTTTTACATCGATCTTAAAATTTCTCTCTGCTATTATTCTTTCTTCTTTTGATAACTTTCTATCAACCATTCTTTGATAATTTTCTAAAGGAAATTTAGAATCAATACCAATTGTTCCTAAAGGTGATGGTGCAAATAAAATACAATCTACAATAGTACCATTAGGAAGAGGATACTGTAGTTTATAAATAGTATCATTCTTTTCTCCAAATATATTACTCATTAAATGTTTTAAATGTACTTCCCCATATATACCCCTTGTTTTCTTATCCGTTAAAATACTTTGAAGTGATATTATATCATTTGATAAAACATCTATTTTCTTTTGTGCTTCATCTATTTTACTAAGTCTTTCAATAACATTTGTAAAAGTTTTATTAGTTTTTTCAAAGTTTTGATCAAGTCTTAAATTAACTTGTTCATTAACAGCTAATAGTCTTTTTTCTACTTGTTCATTTAAATGTTCAAAATCACTATGAAGACTTTTATTTAGTTCATCTTTAAAGTTTTGCAACTCTTTCATAGTATTAATTTCTAATGCTTGTAATCTAGTAGTTATTTCTCTTTCATTAATATTTTTCATTAAACTTATAACTAATAGTATTAAGTTTATAATAAGTAGTCCGATAATTATATAATCCATTTTCTCACCTCTATTAAATTATAAGTATAAATATATTTTTTAGCAATTATTATTTTTAATTTCTAAGTAACCTTCTTTTATAGAATATGTATTAAATCCTAAAGCGTTTAAATAGGTAGATAATCTTTTACTTTCTATTCCATTTTCACAAAATAAATAGTAGGTAAGATTTCTTTTTAAATAGGTATTAGGATAACTCTTTAAGGCTTGATATGGTATATTAACAGCAGAAGAAATAGTACCTCTTAGATAAAGATAGTTAGCTCTTATATCTATTAGATTAAGATTAGTTAGATTATTAAGACTTTTAATTGATATTTCATTCATACATATCACCTAGTATATAGTATGTAGTATAAGGTTATAAGAAAAGGAAATTAGTCTAAAAAAAGAACAAGTTATCTAACTTGTTCCCCTTCTATTCTAAGTTTAGCTTTAAATGCTTGTCCACCAATATCACCATCAACTGTAGAAGTAACCCATATTTTTAGGTTGTAAGTATTACTTGCTCCTTTACTAATTACTCCACTATCTAAAACTCTATTAGGACTAGTACCAAAACTACTTATGAATTTAGCATCACCTACAGTAGAATTCTTAGTTAAACTACATTTAATATATTTATCAGCTAATCTAGTATAACTACTACCAACACTAACATCATCTAAATATATTTTATAATTAGTAGCAGCAGTACCAGTATTCTTTAGTGTAAAGGAAAATCCAGTTGAATTCTTACCTTCTGTATCAGTCATAGGATATGCTGCTGTAAGATTAATTTCATTTCCTTCCGTTAAAGTCAACTCAAGCTTACCAAAAGTAATCTTATTAGATGTAGTTCCCGGTCTAGCATAAGTAAAAATTGAAAGTGTCAAAGCTATCATAACAATAATAAATGCTAATAACAATATTACTATTACCCTATTATTTCTTTTTAAATTATCCATTACACATGTACTCCTTCCTAAAGCACTTTATCTTACATTGTTAGTATAACACAACTATTTAACAAATATCAATAATACAATTATTCTATCCTAATATAAATGGATCAGTAGAACTACCTGTTCCTCCTGTTATCTTAATTGTGGATTTTAGATGTACGACTGGGCGGCCAGCGTTAGTAAAATAAGCATTATAATCATTGACAAAGCCAGCATAAATAACACCGACAACATAATAAGAATAATCGGCACTCGGGCTCATTATCCATTGTGTAGTAGATGAATTATAAAGCCAATCATTGTTGGGACAATCACTATAATTATTCCAATTGTATAAAGCGTTTGCCATACAACTTGCTCTATTTTTACTACTTCCTCCACTTGTCGCATATCCATAATCACTTGGGTACATTAATCCTACTTTTCCTGTCCAATTCGTGCTTCTTCCACTATATACTGTTGTTCCTCTTTCTCTTGTATAAAACATTGGTGGTGTTACATCATTATAAATACTACTACCTCCTAGGTACCACTTTGCATCTCCTATCATTGCTTTTGCTTCGTCTGTTAGTCCTGTTGAGGTGAAATTACATGATGTTGTGCCATTACTTGAACCAAAGTAACATCTTCCACTCTTTCTATTCCAGTATAAACTTCCCCCATAAGTTTCACTCTCATGTCCTGGGTTTAATAGATAATTTAGTCTTGCATCTGACCAACTATTTTTTCCATTATCAGTTTCAGCACCGGTAGATGTGTCTTTATTATCCCATGAGTAATTTCCTATTGACTCATTTCTGATGATTTTCATTCTCTTCTCTATTTTTCCTGTTCCATCATCTACATCAAATACTCCAATAATTCTCCATAATTCATCATTGAATTTTACATAGTTATTAGGATTTTTTCCTATGTATCTATAATCAGTTGTTGCTTTTAATTGTTCTGTTGCTTCATGAGGAAATGCCCACATTTGATTCTTTTGGTCAGGGGTTGCAGTAGCATAATCTAAATCTTCTGGATTTGCTTTTGCTATTAGAGTTGTTGCTCCTGTACTTGTTGTATCTCCTCCTGTTGATTTTATTCCTGTTTTACCATAAACATTTACTTTTACTGTA
>RKAV01000088.1 GCA_014846175.1 bacterium
CAATTATTAATTTTAATTAAAATGATAATTGGTAATAAGAAGAATATTATGGAATAAATATATTCATTAGGATTAGGAACTATAGGTAGTAAATACCAATATAAGTTAATTATTAATAAATATATTATACTTGGTATATAACCAAAATTTAAACATAAAAAACTAGATAAGATATTTGAAGTAACTAAAGGAAGAAAAGTAGTTGCTAGTAATAAAAACATCTTTCTATCAAAAACAAGTGTCTGTGATGAAAAAGCAATAGTAGTATCCATTGTAATAAATAGAATTGTTATAAGTACTATTAAACCTTTATTAAGACTTCCCTTTGTTAAAAGTTGATATCTTAGAATTCCTTTAAATATTATATAAATGATAGTTGGAACTATAATAGTTGTTAAAGAATTTATAGTAAAATAATTTTTGGTTCTTGCAAATCCTATAAGAAGACCTGATATGTAATATAAAAGAAAAAATGTTATTAATATTATAATTACTTCTAAAATTACATCTTTCGTATAACGATGTCTATCTTTTTCAAATCCAAACAGTATATAAGTAAGAATAAGTAAGAATATAAGTAATAGGTTTAAAAATGTTTGATTAAGAATTTTAAATACAAAACTATTCAGTAAAAATATTAAAATGAAGGTAAGAGTGAATACTATTAATTTTATATAACTTTTTTTCATTTCTTTCACCTTATCATAAATAGCACAGTAAAAACCGTGCATTTTTTTAATCTACTGAACTATAGTTTAAAGTAATATCACCAAAAGCAACTGTAAAGTCACCATCAGCTCTATCAGCATCTTGAGCATATTCTAATGTTACTATTACTGGTTCTGCTTGTCCTTTAGTTAAGGCATGATTAGAAATACTAGCAACACTACTATTTGTTTCTGCTTCACTTCCTACTTTTACTTTAACAGAAATACCGTTGCAGGCTTTTTGAACTAAAGCATCAGTAGTTCCCTCCTTAGCTGTACAAACTTTATTAGTAGTATTATCAGAAACATTACCATAAATTATGCTTTTTAAGTATGCTTGAAGATGTCCTGCATTATAAGCATAAAAACTATAGGTTGCTTTTTGACCAGGTTCTGTAAAAGTAGCACTTAAGTTTTTAATTACAGGATCACTTGTATTGTCAATAGTTGCTTTAGTAGTAATTAATCCTACTGGATTAGATACAGCTGTTATTTCATTTGCTTCCACTTCTGTAGGAGAACTTGAAAAATCAACGTTTAAAGTATCTTTATCAGGAGCTACTGTAGCACTTGATTTAATTTTTAAAGTATTAGAAAATGCTGCAAAACCAATAGATAAACCAATAACTCCTACAACTAATGCAAGTATTGCAATTAATTGTACTGTTCTATTCTTCTCCATAATGACCTCCTCTCTACTATATATATAATAGCATATTAAAAGTCTATTTCAAAGAATTTTTTAATTTTCCATTATTTGAAAATGATTACCTGAATCTAAATAAAGTATACCTTTTTTATTATCTAACTGTGGTAATACATCATTATAGTAATTAATCATTCTAAATTTAGTAAGTGTCAAATAGACACTATTACCATCATCCATATAAAGTAAAAATCTATCTTTATCAAATTCATTAGGTTCATAATAAAATTCACTAATACTACTTCTAATACTTTTATTTATCTTTAAAAGATTTTTTAAAAGAAGTTTATATTTATTAGTTGGTACATCATTAATTAATCTTGGAACAGTATAAGGTATTTCTTTATCAGTAGTTACTTCATTCATATTTTCAAGTACTAATTTACCTGTTGTTTCTTTTTTTAAGAGTACTTTATATTCTTCTATATTTATAGTTACTACATGATAAAAACTCTTTTTAACTGTTACTTTTTTTATAAAGGGATTCTTTTCTAAGGATTTTTTAATATTATAAGAAGCTGTTTTATAAAAACTTGGATAATCACTAATATTTGCTTCATCTATTATTTCTTGATCTGATAATATTTCATTACCTTTTATTATTATATTTTCTATTCTAGAATTTAAAACTATATCTACTATAAGCACAATAAAGGTAATTACTATAATGAATAGTAAAAATGGAATAATTTTTAACCTCTTTTTCTTCTTCATCTTTTTCATAGACTACTCCCAATTTACAAATTCCTGTTCTATTTTTAAATCTACATTATATTTTTCAAGTACTAAGTCATGTACAAATAGTATTAAGTCATGTATATCTTTAGCTGTAGCATCACCTTTATTTACTATAAAGTTAGCATGTTTTAAACTAACTTCTGCTCCTCCTTTAGTTAATCCTTTAAGTCCTAAGTCTTCAATTAATTTACCTGCATACATACCTTCAGGATTTCTAAAGACACTTCCTGCTGATGGATATTCTAAAGGTTGTGATTCTACTCTTCTATCACGTCTTTCTTTAGTAATTGCTTCTATTTCTTTTTTATCACCTTTACTAAGTTTTAATACCACTTCTAAACAAATATAGTCTTTATGTTTTTGTAAATATGAACTTCTATAATGAAAGTCCATTTCAGCATTAGTTAAAGTAATAATTTTTAAATCGTTAGTTAATACTGTTACATTAGTAGTAATATAACCCATATCACTTTTATAAGCCCCAGCATTCATGTAGATTGCTCCTCCAATACTACCAGGAATACCTGATGCAAACTCAAGTCCCGAAAGACCTCTTTTCATAGCTTCTCTTGCCACTTTCATTAAGGATGCCCCTGCTCCACAAATAACTTTATTTCTAACAAATTCTATTTTACTAAATTCATCTAGTTTTATTAATACTCCATCATATAAGTCATCACTAAATAATAAGTTACTCCCATTACCTAGTATTTTATATTTAATATTATAAGTTTTAATTAATTTACATAACTCTACTAAACATCTTCTATCTTTAGGATAAATTATAGCTCTTGCTCTACCTCCAACTTTATAAGTTGTATATTTTGATAAAGTAGCATCATAAACTATTCTTCCTATTTCTTTTTCTTCTACTTGTTTAAAAAATATATCCATTACTCTTCATTCCTTACTAATTTTACAATTTCTTTATAAATAGCTTCCCCACTATTGGGACAAGAAAATTCTTTTAAGTTTTTTCTCATTTCATTATACACTTCTTTTTTAAAACAGTCATCTATTAGTGGTAATAAATTCTTTTTATCAAAGTCTTTTTCTTCTAATATTTTACATGCTTTTTTATCTTCTAAAGCTTTAGCATTTTTATATTGATGATTATGTGTTACATAAGGACTTGGTATCATAATAGATGGAAGTAATAGTGCTGTTACTTCAGCAATAGTAGATGCTCCACTTCTAGTAATTAATAAGTTTGCATCTTTCATATATTTAGCATCATAAAATGGTACTATTTTAACATTAGCTGGTGTCTTTACTTCTTTATAATCATCATAATAATTTTTA
>RKAV01000085.1 GCA_014846175.1 bacterium
AATTTACAAGTAAAAGAAATTTTGTTAAAATATTAACAGTAAAAGGACGTGATAGGATGTTAGCAAAAGATATTGGAATAGATTTAGGTACTGCAAACGTATTAATATATATAAAAGGAGAAGGAATAGTTCTAAATGAACCTAGTGTAGTAGCAATTGATACTGATAATAAAAAAGTAGTAGCAGTTGGTCGTGAAGCTAGTGAAATGCTAGGAAGAACTCCATTAAAAGTAAAAGCTATTAAACCAATGAAAGATGGGGTTATTGCTGATTTTGAAATAACTGAGATTATGCTTGATTATTTTATTAGAAAGATTCATGCTCGTAATTTCTTTTCAAGACCTAGAATATTGATATGTTGTCCATCTAATATTACTCCGGTTGAAAAAAATGCTATAAAAGAAGCAGCTGAAAGGACAGGAGCAAGAAGAGTGTTCTTAGAAGAAGAGCCTAAAGTTGCTGCTATTGGAGCAGGTATGGATATTTCTAAGCCTAGTGGTAATATGGTAATAGATATTGGTGGAGGTACTACTGATATAGCAGTTTTATCTTTAAAAGATATAGTTACTAGTGCTTCAATTAGAGTAGCTGGAAATGTATTTGACCAAGATATTATTAAATTTATTAAAGAAAAATATAAACTTTTAATAGGTGATAAAACAGCTGAAGAAATTAAAATAGAATTTGCTAATGTTTATAATCCTGATAAGAAGAAAAAAATGGAAGTAAGAGGAAGAGATTTGATTACAGGTTTACCTAGTGTGATAGAAATTCATGAAAATGAAACTGAGGAGGCTTTAACTGAATCGCTTCAGAAAATAATTAAAGCTGCTACTAATGTTTTAGAACAGACACCACCAGAATTATCTGCTGATATAGTAGAAAAAGGAGTCATTTTAACAGGTGGTGGAAGTATGTTAACTGGTTTAGTTCCTCTATTAAAAGATAAATTAAAAATACCTGTTTTTATAGCAGATACACCATTAACTTGTGTAGCTGAAGGAACAGGAATATTACTTGATGATATAAGAAGTTTAGAAGAAAACTAAACTTTTTCTTTTTCTATAATTGTACAATAGAATATAAACTGATATAATTGAGTAAGAAAAGAGGAAGTAAAATGAATCAAGAAATATTAAATGCTCTAAAAATAGTAGCAGTAACCTTTCTTTGCTCAGCTCTTATAATGCCTGGGATGAAAAAAATTGCCTTTCATATAGGTGCTTTAGATATTCCTAGAAGTGATGAAGGTAATAGACATATTCACAAAAAAATAACGCCAAAACTTGGAGGTGTTGGAATATTTTTAGCTTTCTTAGTGGGTTATATGTTGTTTGGAATAGAAAGTATACAAATGAATTCAATTTTGATAGGAAGCTTTATAATTGTTTTAACAGGTATTGTTGATGATATTAAATCTATTAGAGCTAGTAGAAAATTACTAGGACAATTAATTGCTGCTTGTATTATCGTTTTTTATGGTGGAATACTCTTAAATGATATTACAGCTTTTGGTTATGCAGTTAATTTTGGTATTTGGTCTTATCCGTTGACAATCTTCTTTATAGTAGCTTGTACTAATATCATTAATTTAATTGATGGCTTAGACGGTTTATGTGGTGGTATATGTAGTATTTTCTTTTTGACTATTGGTATAATTGGCTTCTTTCAAGGAAGAAGTGGTAGTCTTGTTATGATATTAACATTTATTATGTTAGGTGCGACTTTAGGTTTTCTACTTCATAACTTTTATCCTGCTAAGATATTTTGTGGTGACTGTGCCATGTTTTTAGGATTTATCATAGCAGTAATAACACTTTTAGAATTTAAAGGACCTGCTTTGACTAGTTTATTTGTACCAATAATGATTTTAGGTATACCTATTCTTGATACTTTATTTGCTATTATTAGGAGATTACTTAAACATCAAGCACCTTTTTCTCCTGATAAAGACCATATTCATCATCAACTACTTGGAATGAATTTTTCTCACAGGACAACTGTTTTGATTATTTATGGTATTGATATTTTATTTGCAATAACTTCAATCTTCTATATACTAAAAGATCAAGTCTTAGGAAAAGTATTTTATATTTTAATATTTATTGTAGTGGTATGGTTTGTTTTAAGAACAAGTGTTATTTCTCCTAAAAATAAAGAAGTAACTGATAATATAATTGGCAAAGTTGAAGGAACAATTAAGAAAGAAAAAAAGAAAATAAGTAAAAAAAGGTAAGTAGTGGTTAAATGGCCACTATTTTTTTTCCTAAAAAATATTCGCTTTTATAGAAAAATATGGTAAACTAAAAAAGTCGGAGGTGCTTTTATGATAAATTTTATAATATGTGATGATGAAGAAATATTTAGAAATCTTATAAAAGAAAAAGTTGATAGTTGTATGATGAAATGTACAATTGAATATAAAACTCACTTTTTTGAATCTTACAATGAAGAATTTTTTGAGTTTATAGGAAATACTAATGATTTTAATGTTTATTTTTTAGATATTCAAACTTCTGATGGTGATGGCACTGATATAGCAAGGTATATAAGATATAAACTTTCTGATTGGTCTTCTTTAATAGTTTTTGTTACTAATTATAGTGAATATGAAAATGAAATGTTAACTAGTCGTCTAGACATCTTAGATTTTATTAAGAAAACAAAACAAGGTTATGAACAATTAGAAAAAGTATTATCTATTGTCCTTTTTAAGTATCAAAAAGGTTTCAATTGCTTAACCTTTGAGAGGGATCACATTGTTTATAAGATTAAGTATAAAGATATTGTTTTTATAGAAAGAGAATTTGATAGTAAAACTTGTCTTATATATACTAGGACAGGTGAGTATAAAATTAATAAGTCTTTATCTGATATTGAAAAGTTATTAGATGATAGATTTTTTAGAACACATCGTAGTGCCATTATTAATGTTGATAAAGTAATTGAGTATGATACGAAAAATAATAAAGTTATTTTTTCTACAGGAGAAGTGATGGATTTAGTATCTAGAAATAAAAGAAAGGAGTTGAAGGAACGTGTCCTTGCTTGTAGTGAAGTGTATAAATAATTTAGTAATGAGCTTGGCTATAATTTTTACTGTTATGTATTTGAATAATGAAAAAATTAAGTTACTATCAGGTAAAACTATATTTTGGATATTTGTAAGCCTTTTACCATGTTTTGTCTTTAATGATCCTGGATATAATATTATTTTTACAGTTTTTTCTTTTTTATGCATGATATTACTTGTTAATAATTTATTTAATATTACTGTTATGAGTTCTTTTGTTATAGTTATATATTTTATAATATTTTCAAGTATACCTGATTTAATTGCTTCCTCAATAGTAATACATTTTTTGAAT
>RKAV01000035.1 GCA_014846175.1 bacterium
GGGTGGACTTCCCCAAAGATTTAACTTTAAAAATGAAGATGAAATAAGAACATATTTAACAGACGTTTATAATTCTATTGTTGTTAAAGATATAATAAAAAGGTTTAATATAGGCGATATAGATCTTTTTAATAGAATAGTAGAATATATATCTACAACTCCATCTCAAACATTTTCAGCAGATAACTTAGTTAAATATTTTGAAATTAATGATGATAGAGGTGTAACTAAAAATACACTATATAATTACCTTGAATATATGTGTAAAGCTCATTTAATAGAAAAAGTAGATAGATATGATATAAGAGGAAAAAGAATCCTTAATGGTAAATATAAATATTATTTGACTGATTTAGGACTAGGACAAATATTAAATGTTTCAAAAAGAGAACAAATGGGTGCCTATTTAGAAAATATAGTTTATAATGAACTTGTTTATAGAAGCTATGATGTTAAAGTAGGTAATTTAGATAAAGGAGAAATAGATTTTATTGCACTAAAAGATGGCAATAAAGAATATTATCAAGTATGTTATTACTTAACTGATGACAAAGTTATTGATAGAGAATTTAACGTTTATAATAATATTAAAGATAATTATCCAAAGTATGTAATATCAATGGATAAATTTGATATGTCTCAAAACGGTATAATACACAAAAATATAATTGATTGGTTATTAGAAGATTAATTAATAGGGATAGCAATATCCTTTTCTTTTGACAAAAATTCGTTGATTTTCACCAGAAATTATCAGATAATGAGAAAAACTGGTGAAAATAGTAGAAACCTAAGTTTAGCTTAAAAAATTAATTTAATAAAATTTAGTCTAATTCAAGACATTTTATTAGAAATTTGATAAAATGATAATACGAGGGGAGACCATGATATGAAAGCGATGATTACAGGGGCATCGAGTGGAATTGGAAGAGATATGGCTAAAATACTTAGCGATAAATCTTACGATTTAATATTGGTTGCCAGAAATAAAGAAGCCTTAGAAACTTTAAAGAATGAATTAAAGACTAAAGTAGAAATATTTGTTGTTGATCTTAGTGATATTTCTAAAGTAAAAGAACTTTATATAAAGACTAAGAATGAAAAAATTGATTTACTAATAAACAATGCAGGATATGGAATATTTGGTCCTTTTGATGAGACTAATCTAGATGATGAGTTAAATATGATAGATGTAAATGTTAAAGCTCTACATATACTAACAAAACTATATCTAAAAGATATGAAAAAAAGAGATAGTGGTACTATCTTAAATGTTGCTAGTAGTGCTGCCTTTTTCCCAGGACCATTATTATCTAGTTATTATGCTAGTAAAAGTTATGTCTATAAATTAAGTCTTGCTATTAATGAAGAATTAAATAGATGTAAAAGTAACGTTAAAATATCAGTTTTATGTCCAGGACCGGTAGATACTAATTTCAATAATCGGGCAGGAGTTACCTTTTCTTTCAAACCACTAACTAGTTATTATGTAGCAGACTATGCCTTAAAGAAATGTTTAAAGGGAAAAACTATTATCATTCCTTCTCTAACTATGAAATTAGGAAAGTTTTTCTCTCACTTTATAAGTGATAAATTTATTGCTAAAATAACTTACAATATTCAGAAAAAGAAGGAAAAATAATGGCTTTATTAGCAGTAGAAAATCTTGATATTACTCCATTTAAAGGAATGAATAAAACCTTTAGGAATGGTACAATATCTTTTATAGCAGGTGCTAATAATTCTTATAAGACACTTTTAATTAAAGTGTTATCAGGCATAGTTAAAACAGAAGAAAAAATAAGAATCAATAGAACATTTATAGAACAAATTACTACTAAACAGTATCCTTACCAAATTCAGACAATCTTTGAAGATGATAAATTTAAAACAACAACCATAAAAGAAGAAATTATTTTAACACTTATCAAAACTAATATCCCCGATGAAGAATTTATTAAAACTAAAAGAAAAATATTATCATTATTTCAACTTACTAAAGAAGAAAATAAAAATATAAAAGACTTAAATAAATTTAATAAAATAAAATTAAGCTTAGCTTGTGCTTTTATCTATAATCCCAAAATAATGTTAGTAGATGATATCTTTAAATATTTAACTGAAGAGGAAATAAAATTTATTGCTAAGATATTTAAAGAATATAAAGATAAAATAAAATTTATCTGTATGACTAATAATCTTAGTGTTCCTCTTTACTTTGATGAAGTAGACTTATCTATCCTAGATAAAGGTAAAATTGTTAAAGAAGGAGATATCTTATCAGTACTTGATGATGATAGTATGTTAAATAAATTAGGCTTCAGACTACCATTTATGATTGATTTATCTTTAAAACTAAAGTATTATAATTTAGTCGATAAAATTATTTTAAATCAAAAAGAAATGGTGGAGATGTTATGGAAATAAAACTTACGCATGTTAATACAACTAATTTAACTGATATATCTATTACCATACCATCTTCTGTTATTACAGGTATTACTGGTGAAAATAGTAAAGAAATACTAGAAGTTATTTCTTTTTCTAACTCTTTTAAAGGGAGTATATATTTTGATAAAGAAAGAATAACTAAAAAAAAGCAGAATGAATATAAAAATAAGACTTATTATGTTCCTTTAGAACTTAAATTAGAATATCCTTTATATACTGTAGAAGAATACTTTAGATATTTTATTTTAACTAATTCTATAAAAGTAAATAACATAGATGAAAAGATAGCAGGAGCAATAAAAATAGTAGGGTTTGATAAAAGAATACTTAAAAGAACAATAAATACTTTATCATCAAGTGAAAAGAAATGGTTTCAATTATCACTTGCATTCTTAATTAATCCAAGTATTTTATTACTAGATAACCCTTTTATTTATTTTGATGAGAAAGAAAAGATTAAACTAATAAGAATATTAGAAAGGTTAAAAGATAAGTTTCATAAAACAATAATTATTACTAGTAATGATCAAGACCTTTTATATGAAATAACTAGATATTTAGTAGTATTAAAAGATGGTTATTTATATGAAGAAGGGATTACAGAAAGTGTTTATTATTATCTGTTTGACGAGAAAAAGTTGGGGATATCTCTTCCTAAGATAGTGTCTTTTATAAAACTAGTAGAAAAAGAAAAAAATATTAAATTAGATCATAGAAAAGATATAAAAGATTTGATTTTTCTTTTATAGCAGTAGCGAAAATATCCTGAGAGTAATAGTTTTGGCA
>RKAV01000071.1 GCA_014846175.1 bacterium
ATTTTCATCGGAATAATATTCTCTTTTATCTAAGGTTATACTCCAACCCTTTTTTAAGTGGCCTGATAGTTCTCCAAAGTGATATTTATTACCATCAATAATATATAGTCCCTTTAGCATTTCTCCATTTTTATAGTAGTAAGTATCACCATCTATAGTTACCCACTTATCAAGTAGTATTCCCGTATCAGTAAAGTTATATTTTATTCCATCTATTGTTTGAGAATTCTTATACATTCCTTTTTCAAAAGTAAAGTAATATGTGTTTCCATCTATCTCTTTAAATCCTTCTTGGACTATACCATTTTCATCGGAATAATATTCTCTTTTATCTAATGTTATACTCCAGCCTTTTTTTAAATGACCAGATAATTCTCCAAAGTGATATTTATTACCATCAATGATATATAATCCTTTATACATTCCTTTTTCAAAACTAAAGTAATAAATATTACCATCTATCTCTTTAAATCCTTCTTGGACTATACCATTTTCATCTGAATAGTATTCTCTCTTATCTAAGGTTATACTCCAACCTTTTTTTAATTGACCTGATAGTTCTCCAAAGTGATACTTATTACCATCAATTACATATAAACCTTTTAACATTTTCCCATCTTTGTAGTAATAAGTATTGCCATCAATAGTTACCCATTTATCAAGTAAGATTCCCATATCAGTAAAGTTATATTTTACTCCACCTATTGTTTGAGAATTTTTATACATTCCTTTTTCAAAAGTAAAGTAATATGTATTTCCATTTATCTCTTTAAATCCTTCTTGAACTATACCATTTTCATCTGAATAGTATTCTCTCTTATCTAAAGTAATACTCCAACCTTTTTTTAATTGACCTGATAATTCCCCAAAGTGATACTTATTACCATCAATGACATATAATCCTTTTAACATTTCTCCATCTCTGTAATAATAAGTATAACCATTACTTTCTCTTATCCATCCTTCTTTTTCGCTAGTTGCCAAAACATTCTTAGGAGAAAACATAAAAAGTATAAATAAAATTAAGAACAGTTTCTTTTTCATAACATTTCCTTTCTTTTCATCAATCTCTTTCAAACAAATCTCTTGTATATACTTTTTCTTTAATATCATCTAGTACACTACTATATCTATTAGCAACAATTATATCACTTATCTTTTTAAATTTCTCTATATCATTTTCTACTCTTATATCATAATAATCTTTAATAGTTGGTTCATAAATAATTATATTTATATTCTTTTCTTTTAATTTAGTAATTATATCAAGAATAGCACTTGCTCTAAAATTATCAGAATTACTTTTCATTGTTAATCTATAAATACCAACTATCTTAGGATTCTTTGCTAATATCATATTAACAATATGTTCTTTTCTAGTTTCATTAGACTTAACTACTGCTTCTATGATATTTTGTGGTACATCTTTATAGTTTGCTAATAACTGTTTAGTATCTTTAGGTAAGCAGTAACCACCATAACCAAATGATGGATTATTATAGTTAGCACCTATTCTGGGGTCAAGACAAATACCTTCTATTATATTCTTAGTATTAAGATTCTTTATTTCGGCATAAGTATCAACTTCATTAAAGAAAGCAACTCTAATAGCAAGATAGGTATTAGCAAATAACTTTACTGCTTCTGCTTCTGTTGATGACATATATTTAATTGGTATATCTTTTTTTAAAGAACATTCTTTAAGTAGTAAGGCAAATTTTTTCCCCTTATCAGTATAACTACCAACAATTATTCTTGATGGATATAAATTATCATATAAAGCATGTCCTTCTCTTAAAAACTCTGGAGAAAAGAAAATATTTTCTACCTTATATTTTTCTTTAACCTTATCAGTAAATCCAACAGGAATAGTTGATTTAATTACAATAGTAGCATCTTTATTAATAGAGATAACTTTCTTTATAATATCTTCAACACTTGCTGTATCAAAATAGTTTGTTTTTTCATCATAATTAGTTGGTGTACTGATAATAATAAATTCAGTTTCTTTAAAAGCCTCTTTATAATTAGTAGTAGCTTTTAAATTAAGTTTTTTATTCTTAAAGTAGTCTTCTATTACTTCATCTTTGATTGGTGAAATTCTCTTATTTATTTTATTAACTTTATCTTCTAATATATCATAAGCTAAAACTTCATTCTTAGTACTTAGAAGTGTTGCTAATGATAAACCAACATATCCAGTACCTGCTACTGCTATTTTCATAATACTCCCCCTTACTTATCTAAATATTTTTTTAATTTTTTAGTTATAACTTCATAACCATCATCATTAGGATGAAGACCATCTTTGGTATATTCACTACTAAAGTTATCATCTTTATCTTTTAATAAATCATACATATCTATATATGTTATATCATTATCTTCACAATAGTCTTCTAACTTTTCATTTATTTCTTTTATATCATCATTTTTTCTATTTTTAACCATATTAGGAGAAAGTTTATAATTAACTGGATAAATACTTTGTAAATATATTTCTGCTTTCGATCTATTTTCTTTTATCTCTTCTATTATTTTTTCTACTTTTTCTACTATTTCTTCATTAGATTTATTATGAATCAAATCATTAGTACCAATTAGTAGAAATACTTTACTAGGATTATATTGATATGCTCTTTTTTTCATATCATTTAATATATCATCTGTTGTATTACCACTTATTCCACTATTAACTACTGGTAGATCATTATAGTATTTATCAAGATCATAAAAATCAGTTATAGAGTCTCCTAAGAATAAGTAGTTAGCAGGTACTTTTTCTACTTCTTTTATTTTAGTAACTACTTTTACTTTATGATGATTAAAAGTAGTATAATGATAAATAATAAATGTTAATAAACAGATTATAATAATGATTGCTATTAAAGTTTTAGAATTAGTTTTTTCTTTTATATTATTATTCTTTGAAGATAAGAAACTCATATCCATTTCATCTTCAAGTTGTTCTACTTCTTCTTCTAGTTCTTTATTTAAAGCTTCATCTTCTTTTATTTCTTCTTCTATATCTTTATCTATAACTGTTTCTTTTTTAGTATCAAGTATTTCTACTTCATCAGTATAAAGAGCTTCATTTCTTTTAGTTCTTTTTCTAATAGGTTTATTTTC
>RKAV01000087.1 GCA_014846175.1 bacterium
ATATTATCAGTAATATATTATATAAGGAGCTATGAAAGCAAAAGAATAGAAGTTAATAAAAGTGGAAAGGAAATACTTTTAACTGTTTTAACTAAATATAATTTAAAAAATATAAATATAGTAAAGATAGATGGGAATGATAGATATTTTTATACTAATGATACTATTTTTCTATCTAAAGATATTTATGAAAAAAATAATCTTTATAATGTATTAGTTAGTGGGTATGTTGCCTTATCATTTATTGAAAATAGTAAATCTAAATACTTAATTAAAGTTTTATCAAACTTATATTCATTTTTAAATTATACTATACTATTTAGTTATGCTATTATCATATTAGGATTAATTTTTACTATAGGAAATCTTACTTGGATAGGCATTTATCTTCTTATTTTTGCTTTTCTATGTAATTTATTCTTATATATGAGAGAAAGAAAACTGATAAGTGGTACTGTTAATATATTAAGACATGATGATGTAATTGATATTTCTTTAAAAGGGAAAGCAACTAAGATGCTATTTTCTATAGTTAGTTTATCTATTGCCTCTTTGGTTTTTAAAATAACTTCTTTTTTTCAGAAAGCTATTTATATATTAATAAATGATGAGGAGTAATGTTATGAATTTAAAAGAAATAAATCCCTTGGTTTTGGCATATCTTGGGGATAGTATTTATGAAACTTATATTAGATTATTTTTAGTTAAAAAAAATATACCTAATATTGGTAGTTTACAAAAAGAATCTCTTTCTTATGTAACTGCTAAAAAGCAAGCTTTAATACTTAATAAACTTGTTAAAGATAATTTTTTTAATGAAGAAGAACTTGCTATAATACGAAGAGCTAGAAATACAAAAGGGCATAGACCACCTAAAGGTTGCGATTTAGCAACTTATCATCTAGCTACAGCTTTTGAAGCTATAATTGGTTATTTATATTTAAAGGAAAATAAAGAAAGAATAGATAATTTAATGGAAAGGATAGTAATTAAGTAGTTATGGTAGTATATGGATATAATGTAGCAGAGGCTATATTTAAAAAAGAAAAAAATTATAATAAAATTAAGAAAATTATAATTCAAGATAATATGCAAAGTAAATTTGTAAAATTGATACCTAATCAGCTTAAAATGAAAACTTTTTATGTTACAAAGAAGGAAATTGATGTTATGGCTAAAGGATTGCATCAAGGCATAATGATAGATATTGATTATTCTTATTGTCCATTAAATAGTTTTTTGAAAAAGAATCCCAACAATATTATTATTCTTGATCATATAGAAGACCCACATAATCTTGGTGCTATTATTAGAACTGCAACAGCTGCTTCTTTTGATGGAGTTATTATACCCAAAGATAGAGAGGTTGGTGTTACTAGTACTGTAGTAAAATCTAGTGTAGGAACTATTTTTGATATTGATATTGTTCAAGTTACAAATATTAAAAATACAATAGAAGAATTAAAAAAAGAAGGATTTTGGATAGTAGGAACTAGTATGAATGGAAATGATTATCGTAAGATTGATTATAGTGGTAAGATAGCTCTTGTTATTGGTAACGAGGGAAAGGGTATGAGTAAATTAGCAACAGATGCATGTGATTTTTTAGCTAGTATCCCTATTGATTCAAATGTAGAAAGTTTAAATGCTTCAGTAGCAGCAGGTATTATGATGTATGAAGTAGTACGTAATAGAAAGCAGGTATAATTAATGAAATATTATAATGATTATGAACTTATTTATCTTATTAATGAAAATGATGAAATTGCTAAAGATATATTAAAAAGAAAATATGCTCCTTTAATCTATGAGAAATCTAAAGAATATTATCAAAGAAATCATTCTGATATTCCCTCTTTTTCTTTTGATGAATTAATAAGTTTAGGAAATACTGTTTTATTAAGGACGGCAAGGACATATAATGATAAAGCTAATGCCTTGTTTTATACTTATTTTCTTACTTGTATATCAAGGGAATTTTCCTTATATAAAAGAGGTTTGCTTGCTAAGAAAAATCAAATATTGTATAGTTTTCCTGAAGATATTAATTCTTATGAGGTTAATGATTATATTAAAGAAGAAGTTAAGTGGGATAATGATCCTAGTAAAATATATGAAGAGAATGAATTGTTTGAGTTTATTAAAGAATATATGTATAAACTAGAAGGGTATGATAGAAAAGTATTTGAATTAAGATATAATGGATTTAAATATAGAGAAATAGGGGAACTTTTAGAATTATCTACTTCTACTGTTAGTAAAATAGTGGAGAAACTTAAAAAAAATTTGCAACATGAATTGCAAAAAGAGTGGTAATGGGGTATTATTAAACTAGGGTGAGAGTAATTATGAAATTATCATTAACTGATTATATGAGTTCTTATCATGATTTTAAAGATTATCAACAAACATTTTATGTTATGGATAAAACTCTCAAATATATACATGAAAATAACTATAAAGTGTATTCTTTTAATCCTGATAATATTTTTCTTCTTAATAATTCTGATAATAAGACAACAGCTGTATCTTATCAAAATGTAGTAAGTATAGGTGATAAACCTGTTGATGAAGTTCACCAAGATATGTTTAATTTAGCTTTATTGGAAGTTTCAATTTATACATCTACTTATCCGTATTTAAAAGCAGATTTTTTAAGAGAAAATTTTAAAGAAATATCAATGTTATTACCTAATGAAGATATTTCTTACTATAGAAGAAATTTATTAGAAAAAAATTATTTTTATTATAGTGATTATTGTGATGCACGAAATAAAAATGATATAGAAAAAATTAATAAAAGTTTGGAAGCTGAAGGTGGTAGAAGCCGAAGTATGGTTAAGTCTACTCCTTATGGGGCTATATATCAGGAAATAGCTGATGATAATAGTAAAGCATTTGTGACAAGATTTATTCTTCCTTTTATTATATTTTCACTTAGTTTATTAATTCCTTTATTATCAATAATATTAGCCTAACATAATAAAAAATCTTACCTAAAGGTAAGATTTCAGGTTGTTGACAAAGTGAATTTTTTGTTAACAACCTTTCTTTTTAATAAACAAGGTGATATAATGAACTTGCGAGTGATAATCCATTCTCAACAA
>RKAV01000089.1 GCA_014846175.1 bacterium
TACAAAAGTTCAGTTAAATAAGAAACAATAAGGAAAAAACAAGAAAAAAGAAACAATATAAAACTAAAGCTAAAGAATTAGAAAGTAGAGCAAATACTAACACTAAAGAAAATTTAGAAGAAGTAATTAAGGAATATTTTAGTTTATATAGTGATGTTTCTAACAATATAAGTGAAACACTTACTCACAATGATGAGAAGAAAGAACAAGCAACTCTTGTATCATCTGTAAATGATCTATTAACTAAAATAGATCAAGCCTATGTTGAAACAGATACTAATATAGATAATACTTTATTACCAATTGTAGATATGTATAAAAAAGCTATGGCTTTAAATGGTAAAGATCAAATAGCAATATTAACACTACTTCTTGATGAAGAAAAAAGAATACTTGCTAAAGATAAAGAAAATAAAGCTATAGAAGAAGCAATGGTTAAAGAAAAAACATTTGATTTATTTGCTAAGATTAATGATCAAATAATAGATAAAGAATTTAAAAAAGTAAATGATTTAATCTATGCACGTTATAAATTAGAAGATGGTAAATACTATTATGCCGTTATACCTGATGGCAATAAAGTAATAACAGAAGATAAAGAGTTTAAAACTTTTTCTAGTTTTGAAATGAATAGAGTAAGTGTAGCGGAAAATCTTAATTTAATACTAAAAAATATAATGATTTATTATGATATTAATGAATATACAAGATATGTTGAAGCTATTTATAAAAAGCAAATGACTAAAGAAATAGATAATGCTATTGGACAGTATAAAACAAGACTTTCAACAATGGAAGAAATTATTAAGAGCCAATTGACTTTTATGGATGATGTAGCACCAATTTTAAATAAAAAGACTAGTCCTAAGTATCCTGATATAGTATATAATGATATACCAGTTAAGGAGTTTTATCCTACTGAACTAAGTAATAGCTTAATAGATGATGCTAAAATGGAGCAAAATAAATTAATGGTTAAATTAGCAGATGATACTGTTCCTAACAATATAAATACTAAAGAAGTCTTAACTGCTATATATGGGGGTAAGATAACAAATGATTTAATTAATACCTTTAAAGAACCAGTATTAGATGAAACGGCAAATAAACCTGTAGTTATAGAAAATAGTGTTACTACTCCAACTATTAATGAAACACCTATCACTACTAATTATCAAAAGATAAGTGATTACATTAAAACAAGAGAAAATGAATTAAATAAAATCTCTAGTGGTGATACTAATATAACAATTACTAAAGATGATAATCCTATTTATCAAAATATTAATACTATATTTGATTTAAATACAGCAGCATTAATATCAGATAAACAATATAATGAAGGACAAGGAAATTATGCTATTAGTGAGTATTTAAAAACAGGTGAAGCTAATCGCTTTACTTCATCATCTAATGCTAGAAATTTAGCAAGTGGTGTTAAACCAAATGCTTATACAGCATTATTACTTGAAAACATGATTAAAGAATTTGCTGGTAGTGGTAAGAAGAGTAGTGAAGATGCTACCTATTTAGATAGAATGCAACAAATATTATTATTTGTAAAAGAAGAGCTATCAAAAGAAACATTTAGTGCTACTGAAATGAGAGAAAAACTATTAAATAATGATAATTTATTAAATACTTCTATTAAAAACTTTGATTATGAATATCTAGATCCAACTAGCGAAAATACAGTATTATTTGATCAAGCTATAGAAACTGGTGTAAATAATAATAATCCTTCAGCTATTAGAATAAAACAAGCTTTAACTGATATTAAAACACTTGCTAAAAGTCCTTTAGAAACTATAAAACAAACTAATCAAACTTTAGCAGCATAATAAAAAAGGGTTACTTTTCTATTTTAGAAACATAAAAGTAGAAACTAGAACCCTTTTCTTTTTTTGTATCAACACCATATTCATAATTATGTAGAATAAAAATACTTTTAACAATGGATAAACCAAGACCCGTACCATATAAATTCCTCTTATGCTTTTTCTCTGATTTATAATATTTATCAAAGATACTATCTAAATCCTTCTTATCAATTCCTTTACCACTATCAATAACTTCAACCTTATAAAGATTATTAACCTTACTAATATTAATAACTACCGTCATATCATCACCAGTATAATTAATAGCATTAATAATTAAATTATATAAAACTTGTTCTATTTTCTTTTGGTCAGCTTTAATAATTAGTTTTCTAATATTAGTGTGTTTGAAGATAATCTTATAACCATATTTTTCTTCATAAATAGTAAATCTTTTCAATATATTCTTAATAAGTATGATTAAATCAAATTCACTTAATACTAAATTATCCATTGATTGTTGTAGTTTAGATAAAGCTAGTATATCATTTACAAGTAGAGTAAGGCGATCAGTTTCTTCAATGATAATATTTAAATTACTATCTCTTTTTTCTTTATTATTATAAGTTAAATCTCTAACCATTTCCGCATAAGCCCTTATCATAGTAAGAGGAGTCTTTAAGTCATGGGATACATTAGCAAGTAAATCTTTTTCTAATTCCTCTGTCTTACCAAGCTCAACCATCATTTCGTTTAAAGAATTATTTAAGTCTTCTATTTCTAGAATATCACTATCACTAGTAAACTCTTTCTTTATCTTACCTTTAGCGATTAGATTAGCTTTCCTTGATATATCTACTATAGGTTTAGATAACCTTTTGGAAATAAAATAACCAATTAGTAAAGATAATGATAATATTAAAATACTAATTATTATTAATTGTTCCTTTAAAATCTTAGCAGTAGAATCAATAGGTTCAAGTGAAGTTGATAAAAAAGCATATAAATTATTATCTAACTTAATAGCTTCTAAAATACTTTTATTAGTAAATTTAGGATTT
>RKAV01000018.1 GCA_014846175.1 bacterium
TACAGTAAAAGTAAATGTTTATGGTAAAACAGGAATAAAATCAACAGGAGGAGATACAACAAGTACAGGAGCAACAACTCTAATAGCAAAAGCAAATCCTGAAGACTTAGATTATGCTACTGCAACAGATGAACAAAAAAATCAAATGTGGGCTTTCCCTCATGAAGCAACAGAACAATTAAAAGCAACAACTGATTATAGATATATAGGAGCAAATCCCAATAACTATGTAAAATTCAATGATGAACTATGGAGAATTATCGGAGTATTCGATGTAGATGATGGAACAGGAAAAATAGAAAAAAGAATGAAAATCATCAGAAATGAATCAATAGGAAATTATTCATGGGATAATAAAGACGAATCTACTGGTGCAGAAAGCAAGTATGGAAAGAATAACTGGCCTGATGCAAGATTAAATTATTTACTAAACCCAGGACATGAAATCAACAGTTATGTAGGTAGCTTATACTGGAATAGAAAATCAGGATATTGTTATTTCGGAAAAAATAACGATACAACATCCTGTAATTTCACTTCAACAGGTCTGACAGATACAGCTAAATCGATGATAGGAGATGCAAAGTGGTACCTAGGAGGTACTGGAGATTTTGAGAGTTCATCAAATGGATTAGTATCACATTTCTATAAAAATGAAAGAGGAACAACAGTGTATAGTGGAAGAAGTACAAATTGGACAGGAAAAGTAGGATTAATGTACCCAAGTGACTATGGATACGCGACAAGTGGAGGAAACAGCAGAAATAGAGCAAGCTGTATGGCAAAAGAATTATCCAATTGGAATGATAGCAGTTATAGTGATTGTAAAAATAATGACTGGCTTTATAATTCATCACTATATCAATGGACAATGAGTCCGTGTGCCGGTAATTCTAATAGTGTTTTCTATGTCTATTCTCCTGGCTATGTCAGCTACTTTTATGCTTATCATGCTAGTGCGGTCCGCCCAGTCGTACATCTAAAATCCACAATTAAGGTGATATCAGGATCAGGAACTACTTCTTCTCCATACATCCTGGGATAAGATAGGGAGGTACTAAGACGCCGACAATGAGGGCGAAGACCGAAAGAAGGTAGCTGTTGATAAATAGAGAAGTAGTAAATAAAGGTAAGTAGTAACTATGTAGGTACTAAAGTGTAGTAAAAGATAACGTGAAGAAGATATAAGGGATTGATAACAGAGAGCGAGGGAGGTCAAGTAGTTGCGATTGAGCAACTACTTGACCCAATTTTTTTTGAGATATAGTTATAAATGTTAATATAGAAATATTAAATATACTTAAAAATTATGTGTTTATTTTGAATTAATTTACTCTTTTTTCCTTTACTAGTATGTGTTATACTTATCATATATAAGGTAGGGAAAAGATATGAAAAAGAAAAAGATGTTTTTTATAACAATATTACTACTTAGTATTCTTTGTCCTTTACAAGTTATGGCAGATGATAATGATATTGATTTTTCTTGTTCTAAGGAAGCTTTAATAGGTAGTAATATTACTTGTACAGTTAATTTGAAAACTAATCAAAATATTAAAGGGGTAGAGGCTCATTATGAAAATGCTGATGTACTTTCTTATGTTGATTCTAAATCTAGTGTTTCATGGAGTACAATTAAGAATAATAGCTTAGGTTTTATAGTAATAGAAACTGATGGTGTATCTAAAAATAGTGAAGTAATAAAAAGTAAATATGTTGTTTCAAATAAAGCTGAAGTTTCTAAAACTTATGCAATTAAACTTTCTAATATTACTCTTTCTGATGGTACAAATGATATACCAATAGCAGATAAAATAGCTAATATAAAGATATTATCTATTAATAATATTCTTGAAAATATTACTGTTAACTCTAAACCTTTAGAAGTAACAGATGGTGTAACTAGTTATACAGTTAATGTAAGTAATGATACTGATAAAGTAGAATTAACTGCTAATTTAAAAAGTGATAACTATAAATTTGTAGATGGTTATGGGTCTAGAGTTATAACTGATCTTAAAGAAGGAGATAACTTAGTTGAACTTAAGATTGCTAATAATGAAGGAGAACTTATAACTTATACAATTAATATTAGTAAATCAGCAAAAGCTAATATAAAAGAGAATCCTAATACAGGTGGTTATTATATATTAAAAGTAGTAATTATCTTATTAATAACTGGTTTTGCTACTTTAGGTATTTATAAATATAATAAGAAAGGAAAGAAAGCATGAAAAGAAAAATAGTATTATTAATTCCTATTTTAATGTTACTTTTTAGTGGTAAAGTTGATAATTCTATTGTTACTACTAATACTACTTATAAGGACCCTAATGAAAGTAGTCGTTTCTTTATTAAAAATAACTTTATTAGGACAGGTTACTCTTTAAATACTATAGAGAACTTATCAGAAAGTTTTATGATTGATACTGGTAAGATAAAATTTAATTGTAATGGTTCTAATCAATCATATATTGGTACTGGTTGTACAATTGATGTTGCTGATGCTGATATTATTAATGCTTATAAAATGATTCTATATGGTGATGTTAATGGTGATGGTAATAGTAGTTTAACTGATATTGTTAAGATCGCTAGATATTTAGGTAAAAAGGAACAGTTTGATGAGTATTATCAAATGGCAGCTGATGTAGATCAAGATGATTCTGTATCTTTAAAAGATGCTGTTATACTAGGAACTGTTTCTTTACAAGATAAGAATGTTCCTATAAAAAGTGAAGAAGATAATACTAAAACAGTTATTACTTTAGATAGACAAGATATAATACTTAATAAAAATGATTCTATTAAAATTAATCCTACTACTAATAAAGAAAGTGTCATAATAACTGATTATAAAAGTGATAAT
>RKAV01000090.1 GCA_014846175.1 bacterium
AGTAGATAATAATGGGGTTGTAAAAGCTTTAAGAGAAGGAACAACTATTATTACAGTTACTACTTTAGATGGAAGCAAAGCTACAGCTGTAGTATCTGTTAGTAAAGAAGTAAAAGAAGTTACAGAAATTAGACTTGATCAAACAGCTATTGAGATGTATGAAAATGATAAAACAAAAATAACAGGAACTGTATTACCAAGTAATGCTACTGATAAAACAGTAAGTTATGTTAGTAGTGATAATTCAGTTGCAACAGTAGATAGTAATGGGGAAGTAACAGCAGTTTCTAATGGTATTTCTATCATAACAGTAACAGCAAAAAATGGTGTATCAGCAACAGTTAAAATAACCGTTACATCAAAACAACAAACTAACCCTGATGCTTCAGAAAAAAGTCTTACTCTTAATAAATCATTAGTAAATATTAATGTAGGAGAAACTATTGTTTTAGTACCTACTGTAGTAGGTATAGAAAATCCTAAAGTAACTTTTATAAGTAATGCACCTTCAATTGCTAGTGTTGATGAAAATGGTAAAGTACTTGGTGTAGCAGGTGGTAAAGCTATAATAACAGCAAAAGTTGAAGGAGAAGATAACTTAGTAGCACAAACAGTTGTTACAGTAGGAGAAGAAGTAAGTAAAATAACTTTAAATAATACCTCATTAACATTAAATGCCAATGATAAAGCCACTTTACAAGCTACGGTAAATCCAGTAGGAGCTACAGATAAAACATTAACTTGGTATAGTAGTAATAACAGTGTTGTTACGGTAAGTGATACCGGTGAAGTAACTGCATTAAGAGGAGGTAGTGCTACTATTACTGTTACATCTAAAAATGGTATTACAGCAAGATGTAATGTGATAGTTACAGAAAGTGTTAATGAACTTATATTTAGTACTGATGAAGTTACTATTGAAAAAGGAGAAAGTACGCTTCTTATGATTGCTATATATCCTACAACGGCAACAGATAAAACACTAGAGTTTGAAAGTGCTAATGAAAATATAGCAACAGTAGATAGTACTGGTAAAGTAGTAGGTATTTCTAATGGTAAGACTAAAATTACTGCTAAAGCTAAAAGTGGTGTCATAGCAACAATAGATGTAATAGTAACATCTTCTGCTACTAATGTATCAGCAACAGATTTTTCTAAATTAGATTCATGTAATAGTAATAGTACTATTAAAACAGCAAATGGAGTAGCACTTCATAAATGTATTCAAGACTTTAATGTTTATAATTTAAATCATGGCTCTCAAAATTTTGCTATTAATAAAGATTATGTTTACTTTGCTTATCCACAAAGAGGTTTTGTAAATCAAACAGATTATAGTGAAAGTGAAGCTTTAGAATTAACTTCTAAGACTAGAATTGTTGCAGTTAATAGAAGTGATAGTACTTTCCAACTTATGTATTTAAACTATGCAGGACATGGACAAGCATTTGATGCTAGTGAAACAGATAATCGTTTATTCATAAATGGCTTTCCTCATTTATATACTCGTAATTATCAAGGACAAATTCAATATAGTTCAAGGTCAAGAGGATTCTCTGTAACAGGATTTTATGGTTCAGATGATAAAAATGGTAAATTAAGAGTACCACCTTATTCTATTATGGTTTCTAAGAACTTCAAAACATTTACGCGTATTAATAAAACTACTTATACACAAAATGGTGTACTTGATTCTGCTAATTATTATAAGAAAATTTTATCTCTTTCAGCAGATGATGATAAATATGCTTATCGTGCTGACTTAGCAGTAGATGAAAAGAATAATCACATTGCTCTTTACGATGGTAAAACAATCTATATCTATGACTTACCATCAATTAAAAATGCCGGTAATGTAAATCCAATATATTCTATAAGTGGTATAGGTAGTAATCAAGGATTTGATATAAATGGAAACTATCTTTATCTTATAACTGGTGGACAAGGTGATACCATGGGTCTTAATAAATATGATATAAGAACAGGTAAGTTAGTAAAATCAGCTACTTTTGATTTAAATAGTTATTATAAAAATACTAGAAATTCTGCTACTTACGAACCAGAAGGAATAAGTATTTATAACAATAAAATATATATAGGATGCCTTTCTAAAAAATGTATGAATGATAGTTGTACTAGTACAAGAAGATTCTTTGATATCCATAGTGTAACAGGTCTATAAAAAACTACTGATTATTCAGTAGCTTTTTCTTCTTTTAAAATAGCATGTACTACTATTCTTCCTGTATTTAAAGAATTACAAGTAGAAAGAGTTAATACTTTATCATTATCTGTAGATATATTAAAATTATGTACGCTTCTTTTCTTTATAGTATTTAAAAAAGTTAAAAAATCTTCTTCTTCATTAAAATATGTTGTTAAATAATATACTTCAGGTTCTATTTCATAAACAGAAAATACTTCAAATATATATGTTTTATCAGTAGTTACTAATTTAATAGAATGATCTTTATTATTATAATAATTATTTGTAAATAACTTATCAATATCACCAAACATAGTATTATCTAATCTATGATGCCCATAAATAATAGTATTAGCTTCTAACTCATCAAACTTATCTCTATAATCAGCAAATATAGCACCCTTAGAAGAATAATTTCTATAAAAATCATGATCTAAATAGAAAGTATTATCATTACTTTGTACAACAGGATACTTAATATTAGTATTACTAACTTCTATATATGCAACAGTATCACTATTTAATTCTCTAAGACTTGTTAAATCAGTAGGGGTATTATATTGAGGAGTATTAATATTTTCTTGATTGTTATTACTACTACTACTGTTAA
>RKAV01000022.1 GCA_014846175.1 bacterium
TGGAACAATAGATTCTTATTACACTATATCTAATGAAGAAGATACTAATAATACTTTAGATACAACTTATCTAAAATATAAGTTAGTTAGTAATGATGGCTATGATTCGGGTATAAAGAGACTAAAAGATATAGGTACAGGTACTTATAGAATAGTAGATGAAAGAGCTTTACTAAAAAGTAAAAGTGTAACTTATAAATTATATCTTTGGATAGCAAGTGATGCTAGTAATGATATTCAAAATAAAATATATAAAAGTAAGATAATAGTAAATAATATTAGTAATAAAGGAACATTAGATATGAAGTGTAAATCTGTTGGTGGTAAATATACAGATGGTGAATGTAGAAAGTATTATGTAAAACTTAATAATTTAATCGCAAACTCAAATTTTGCTAATGGTATTTCTTGGTGGACTACAAATGATGGTGCATATTTAGAATCAGTAAATAATAGTGTTGCAACAATTAATTGCTCAAATGGGACAAGTACTTGTGGAATATATCAACAACCACTGGAAAAATCTATAATAGGTCATAAATACTATGGATTACAAAAAATTAAAAGTAGTACAAGTACACAAATAGTTTGGGTTGGAATTGAATCAACATCATTTGCGTATAATGGAACTTTAAAACAAAATGAGTGGTATAGTGTTTCATACGAATTTTTATATAATGATGAATTAAAAAATTACTACCATGCCTTTGTATTTTATATTCAAAGTGAATTTAATAATAAATTTTATATTGAAAATCCAATATATGTTGATTTGACATTAATGTTTGGTAGTGGAAATGAACCAAGTAAGGAATGGTGTGATAAAAATTTAAATAGATATATAGAATATAGTGAAAATGGTATAAAGACACCTATTAGTTCTATTAACTATACAGGAAATACTAGTTATTATGATGTAATAGATATATCTAAATAGTATTAAAAAACTCTGTTAAACATTAGTTAAAATGTATACGATTTATAATATTGATAACAAACAAAGGTGAACTTTGTTTGGAACACAATTATAATCGATGAAACCTAAAAAGCAAGGGTATTATGAACTCACTTTCTTCACCCTTGCTTTTAATCTTTCATCTCTTCCTCTTAAAACTTGTTCAAGTTGTTTTTGGTTATCTATTTTTATTTGTTCTCTTTCTACTGGATCTTGTCTATGGCCTACAATTTGCTTTGTATCATAAAATATATTGTAATACTTAATTCTAACTACTTTAGTTAATACATTTTCAAATACTTGTATTTCAGTACCTTTATATATTTGTTTGATGAAATTGTCTTTATCTAATATTTGATAGTAATTGTTGTTCCAAGAAATCATATTACCATTAAGTATTGCTCTTTTATCTCTTATACAAAGAATTTTAGATAAATCAATATTATCTAAGGGTACAAATGTTGTTTCTTTCTCTTTAGGTTCATAGGCATATTTTTGATTAAGATAGTTACAATAATAATCATTAAAGAATATATTTAATACATCTATGGTTTTAATGTTATATCTTTTAATGTCATTAACTAATCTGTTTTGAATAGTGTTATTCCATTTTTCTACTTTACCTTTAGCCTGAGGAGTATTGGCAGCGATAATATTAATACCCAGGTCCTTACACATATAACCAAAGTTAGTCAGTTCGCCATCTTTAGGATTAATAAGTATTGTGTGCTTATCAGAATAAAAATTTTCAGGAATACCAGATTTATTAACTAATATTTCTAACATATGAACATATCCTTCTAAACATTCAGCAGGCATAAACCAACTACATAATGCTTCACCAGTAGCATCATCAATTGCTGAATGTAACGAGTATTTTTTGTCATCTTGAACCAATTGTTAGGAGTGCCATCAATCATAATTAAGGTACCTCTTTGTGGAGAAGGTTCTCTTAAAGGATGAGAATCATATTCTTTGTTGAAACATTTATGCTTGATAGGTTTAATCTAGTTAAATTTTTCATATAAAGATTCGTAAAAAGAATAACTTCTAACTTTAAGATTATTTTGTTTAACAATATCTTTCATTTTAGGATTCCAAATAACATCTTCATGATAAATGTCTTGAAACTGTGTTATACTAATAACTGGATATCTATTTTTAAAGTTGTTAATAAATTCAATTTATTTGGTGGACGGTGAATTATTAGAAGGTTTATTAGTTAAACCATGAACTAACATAGAATTAATATCCTTTTTATTTAGTCCTTTTGAAAAACGAATTAATTGCATCTTTGTATATCCAGTTAAAGAACTAATTTGAGAATAAGAATAATTATTTAAACCATTAATTTTATCTTGAACAAGTTTTAATGCATATTCTTTATTATGCATAATATAATATACCTCCTTATGAGATATATTATACATCATAAATTTGGTAACATTTTAACTAATGATAAGGTAACATTTTAAAAAATGATTAACACTGGATTAAA
Organism: bacterium; assembly: GCA_014846175.1. GTDB lineage: Bacteria > Bacillota_I > Bacilli_A > RF39 > UBA660 > Onthousia. Next base: position 2,454 of record RKAV01000022.1, read on the forward strand.
TTATGATTGATTAATTATTATCAATTTGCTAAAATATTATTATAAGATATGAGAAAGTAGAGGTGGCCGACCATGAATATATTCAGTTTACATCTAGTTAACATGGGGGGGGCCATTATATGGCTAAGCAGTAAAAACTACTTTCTTTTATTGTGCCTTAAGGTAAGTCTAATGTTATAGGCTTATCTTTTTTGTGTTATTTTAGCAGGAGGAACCAATGAAAAATAAAAAGATAATAATATTAATTATTCTAATACTAATAAGTATATTAACTCTTATAGGTAGTAGTTA
>RKAV01000068.1 GCA_014846175.1 bacterium
CCTTTCTCATATAAAGGTATACTTTTTAAAGAACTAACATGTTCATTATAATCACTAATAGAAAGATAACTAATTCTTTTTATTTCTTTATCAATAACTCTTTTAATACTTTCATTAACATAATCTTCATTAGTACTAGTAATTATCCCTTCTATCAAATTAAAAACCTTCTTATCTTTAATTAAAACAGATAATTTATTTAATAAGATTTCTTGATCTATAGAATAAAAATACTTATGTATATCACATTTTAAAATATATATCTTATCATACTTATATTTTAATTTATTAATATACTTCTTAACATATTCTATCCCCTTACCAGAACCTAGAGATGGCCTTGTAGCAACATTCGTAGGTAATAATAAAGGATTAATTAATGGAAATAAAAAATAAGAACTTACCAAGTGATTAATTACTTTATCAGGCATACACTCACTCATGATAAGTCTATACTTAGGTTCTTTAATAATAAAGATATTATATTTATTGTGGTGATAATTTTCACTATTCAAAATATTATAAATATTATTTATATTACATGAATAAAACAATTCAAAGATAAAAAGCTTATCCTTATGCCTGGTATTAACCTTTACAATTTTATAAGCCTCCATAATATGTTCAAGAGTAACCATTTCATGATACGTTAGCTGATAATTTTTCACTTCTAATCACCCCATAAGCAATTTTTCTCATCTCAATTAAAAAACCACTAATTGAATTATATCGCTTAGCATTAATAATCTTTTTATTATAACTAACTCTCATATAATAATCTAACATAGATATTTGAATCACCACAGATTTAAGATACTTTAATCTTACTCTATAAAGTTCTTCTATACGGTAAGAAAAAACATATTCAATTAACAAATACATAGTCTTCTCTATATTTTGTTTTAATACTACTTCCTTCTTTGGATAATTAATTAACTGCTTATTTATATACTCAATAGTTTTCTCAATATTAGATAAAAGTTTAAAACCTTCATTTGTATTTTTATTCGATTCCATCAATAAACTCCTTAATCTTATCATAATTATCAGGATTCTTTTCTATTGATGATTTAACTTTATTTAATAATTCTTCATTTCTACATTTAATATTATAATTCTTTTCAGCAATAACGGACATAGCACTATATAAATTATCACGGCTATAATAATTTTTGCCTTCTTCTTCAAAGATATAAAAAGAAATACTTCTTTCTCTTAAACTACTACATACTTTATCTAAAGATGCCCTAGGAAAACCTAATTTACCTTCGTTAATTTGATAAGAAAATATATAATTTAAAACCATTGCATCAATAGAAAAGGTAACATAAAAGCTACCTACCCTTATAAGGACAACCTCATCTTTATGATCTTTCTTTACCCTATCATATTTATCTTTAATTGTCATAATATATTATTTTGGTTATGCCAAAGACCAGCCTTGTTTCCAATCTATCGATTATGGTATTACCATTACTTCCTCAGACTATCAGCCTTAACCAATAGTACGCGGTAAAATATAGGATATATTAACCTAATTTAATAGTAGGAATCTGGGCGGACCCCGAAGGAGTTAGTCACGTTGTTCCACGGGTTCAAGCTACCAGAGGGATTAACATTCCAGACATTCGCATTAGAGTTGTTAGAATTGAAGTTACCAGGCGAAAGAGACCACAAATAACAACAAACAACTAAACAGAACTACCCCGGCCCGTAATAGACTGCCCTTTTATTTTTTTATCTATTGTTCCATACAATAACCAATTTACCAATGCACCATGTTTTTCCAGTCAAATAGGAGTCTAGCTCCTAGTCGCTGAAGTGTACATTATATCTTCTGGCATAACATTCCTTTCCTTTATTATTTTTTTAATTTTCTAATTTTTATGGCAGTCCTACGGTCGAAAAACCGACCATAGGACACTACGCCATTTTGTTTGCTTTTCACAGTCAAACGCCCTTCATTCTCTCAAACCGAAGTTCTCCAATGTTTTTACATTTTAGGGGGGAGAGGAGGCAAAATGATGAGTCATTTTGCCTCATACTCTTTATGAGATCTTGAAGGGATTCAAAGCTGTCCCATCTCCCTTTGTTATCAGCGTATCAGCTTTCAGGTTGATAACTGGGCGGACCCCGAAGGAGTTAGTCACGTCGTGCCACGGCGTCAAGCTACCAGAGGGAAAAACATTCCAGACAAACGCAAGAGAGTAGCTAGAAATGAAGTAACCAGGCGAAAGAGACCATTGATATTGTCCATTATATAAATAATAATTTGTATTTGATGTATTAAATACACCTCCAGCCATTGCCATTTCATCTGCTGTAATTAGTGCCACAGGATAGTCTAATTTTGCACTTGCATTTGATACTTTGAATTTATCATTAGCTTGTGCACATTTTAAACTTGGAGACCTTTTATCTATATTTCTATTATATGCTCCATAGAATGTATATGAATCAGTTTTATATCCTGTTCCGCTTGAAATACTTCTATCATTACAAAATGTTTCATCGGCTAATTTTGAAGTATAAGCTGTTAGATTATTTTTATACCAAGTATCTATTGTTGTTTTAATAGCTGAATTTGTATTATTTGTTTGGGCAGTTGCTAAACTTTTTGAACTATAACTTATTGGTTTTACTATCATTACAGTATCACTACTATAACCTGTTACTTTATATACTACATTACAAGATGTATTT
>RKAV01000091.1 GCA_014846175.1 bacterium
AGATATATATAGAGAGGTAAGATAGTATGAGGTTTTTAATACATTTTTCTTATGATGGTAGTTTATTTCATGGATATCAAACACAACCAGGGTATAGAACTGTTCAAGAAGAATTAGAAAATGCAGCTACTAAGATTAATAATGGGGTAAGGGTAAAAGTGGTAGCAAGTGGTAGAACTGATAAGAAAGTGCATGCTTATCATCAAGTGGCTCACTTAGATATTAATGTTTCTATTAGTCCTAAACAAGTTAAAAGAGCAATGAATAGATATTTACCTTGTGATATTCATGTTTTTGAAGCAGAAGAAGTAGCCAGTGATTTTCATGCTAGATATAATGTTATTTCTAAGACTTATGAGTATCATTTGAATATGGGAGAGTATAATCCTATTAGAAGAGATTACTGTTATCAGCATAATTATAAATTAGATATAGAAGCGATGAAGAAAGCTATTACTTACTTTGTTGGTACACATGACTTTAGAGCTTTTGTTACAGAAAATAGTGTTAAAGATAATTGTATTAGAACAATAACTAATGCTTCTATAACCCTAGATGATTACTATAAAGATGAAATAATATTTACTTTTGAAGGTAATGGATTCTTAAGATATCAAGTTAGAAATATGGTAGGTTTACTAATAAAAGTTGGTACTGGTAAGATAGATTATAAACTAGTAAAAGAAATACTTGATAGTAAAGTTAGGGGAAAATATGGAGCAACAGCGAAAGCAGAAGGATTATATCTAAAAAATATTGTGCTAAGAAGTTGACAAATAAATAGAATATGGTATAATTTTAATCGGTACATTTAAATCCCCACATAAATTAAACGGTGGGAACGTTTGATTTAAGTAAAGGAGAAAAATATGAATAGTTATATGCAAAAAAAAGAAACAGTTACAAGAAATTGGTATGTAATCGATGCTGAGGGAAAACCTCTAGGACGTGTTGCTAGTAAAGCTGCAGTTTTACTACGTGGTAAACATAAGCCTACTTATACACCACATATTGACTGTGGAGATTATGTAATCATTGTTAATGCTTCTAAAGTATTATTAACTGGTAATAAATTAGAAGATAAGAAATATTACAATCACTCTCAATACCCAGGTGGATTAAGAGTTCGTACTGCTAAAGAAATGGTAGAACGTTATCCAGAAGAAATGGTAGAAAAAGCTGTTAAAGGTATGTTACCTCATAACCGTTTAGGTCGTGCTATGTACAAAAAGTTATTTGTATATAGAGGAGAGAATCATCCACACATGGCCCAAAAACCAGAAGAAATGGATATTTAAGGAGGTTAAGTTATGGCAAAAGATAAAGTTTATACTGGAACAGGTAGAAGAAAAACTTCAGTTGCTCGTGTAACACTTACAAGAGGAACTGGTAGAATTACTATTAATGGTCGTGATGTAAATGAATATTTTCCACATCAAACAATGGTAATGGATTTAACTCAACCATTAGATATTACTGGTACAAGAGATATATTTGATGTAACAGCTAATGTATCAGGTGGAGGATGTTCAGGACAAGCTGGAGCAGTAAGACATGGAATTACTAAAGCATTATTAATTTATGATGCAGCAACTCCAGTTGAATCAGAAAATAGCTTCCGTAGAATTCTTAAGAAGGAAGGATTTATTACAAGAGATCCACGTAAGAAAGAACGTAAGAAACCAGGACTTAAAAAAGCACGTCGTGCACCACAATTCTCAAAACGTTAATTGTTTCTATTCCTCGAAAATTTATATTTTCGGGGTTTTGTGTTTTTGGAGGTAAAATGAAAAAAATTCTTTCTAATTTTGATTTAAAAATACTTGCTATTATTACTATGACGATCGATCATATTGGAGCTATTATATATCCAAATATAGATGCTTTTAGAATAATAGGAAGAATAAGTTTTCCTATATTTTGTTTTCTTCTAGTAGAAGGATTTAAACATACTCATAATAGATTTAGATATTTTATAAGATTACTTTTATTTGCAATTATCACACAACCAATTTATGATTATGCATTTAATAATCATGAATTAAATATTTTATTTACATTTTCTTTGTCTTTTCTATTATTAAGTAGTATAGAATTTATAAAGAAAATTATAAATAAATATAATAAAGGTATAGAAAACTATCTTTATAAAACAATATCTTATTTATTAATATATATTATATTTTTAATTCTTTCCATAATACTTAATGTAGACTATCAAGCTTTAGGAATAAGTTTAGTATTAATATTTTACTTATCACCTAATATTCTTTTATCTTTATTATTGTATTTAACAATAGCAATTACATTAAATGTTAATAATATTCAACTATATAGTTTAATAGCATTTATATTTATTTATTTTTATAATGGTAAAAAAGGTAAAAATATTAAGTATTTCTTCTATTTATATTATCCACTGCATCTTTTACTTTTAAAAGGCTTAAGTATCTTATCATAAAAAAAGAATACTTAAGCCTTTTAAGTATGAAATCTAAGAAGTTAACAATTCCCACGAACAGGATTGTGGGATTTTAATTATTAAGTGGCCTAACAACAACCCAGAACTTGGAATTAGTACATACAAAGCATACAGCATAGCAAATGGATAACGTTATTCCATCTAATACAGTTATTTATTAAGATACTGTATTAGTACCGAATACTTAATACCTTGGTATGAAATCATTTACTTCGTAT
>RKAV01000004.1 GCA_014846175.1 bacterium
AATTAGCAGATGAAACATTTTGTAATGATAGAAGTATCTCAAGTGGAACAGGATATAAAACAGATTCATATACATTCTATGGATCATATAATAGAAATGCAGATAGAAGAACACCAAGCTTGAAATGTGCACAAGAAAGTGATAAATTCAAAGTATCAAATGCAAGTGCAAAATTAGACTATCCAGTGTCATTAATTACAGCAGATGAAATGGCAATGGCTGGTGGTGTATTTAATACATCAAATACAAATTATTATTTATATAATGGACAATATCAGTGGTCTCTTTCGCCTGGTAGCTTCCATTCTAGCTACTCTCGTGCGTGTGTCTGGTCTGTTGCTCCCTCTGGTAGCTTGTGCCCGTGGCGCGGCGTGACTGACTCCTTCGGGGTCCGCCCAGTTATTAACCTGAAAGCTGATACCTTAATAACAAAAGGTGATGGGACAGCTTTGAATCCATTTGTTATTAAATCATAGAGAGAAGGTAAAAAGTGATGGAAAATAGAAAAAATTATTTGATAATGATACTAGTAACTGTTCTATTAATAACTGTAATAGGTATCAGCTATGCAGCATTTGTCTATTCAGGTATAGGTCAAAAGGAAAATAAGATAACAACAGGAGCAATTAGCATGACTTATACGGAATCTACTAATTCTATAGCATTAAGTAATGCACTACCAACAACAGATGCAACAGGAAAGAAAAGAAAGAATACTGGTGAATACTTTGATTTTACTGTTAAATCATCTATAAGAGGTAATACTGATATCAATTATGAAATAGCAGCAAAAGAAGAAAATGGTAATACCTTTTCTGGTAAGAATATAAAGTATTACTTAACAAAAGTAAATAGTGATGGAACAGAAATGGAAGTAATGGCACCAAGAACATATTATGAAGAACCATCAGGAAATGTTTATACCGGAAGACCTTCTGATATGATGAGTTTATTTGTAGGTAATCTAAATCAACAAGGAGATACAACCATTAATTATAGATTAAGACTATGGGTAGATGAAAATTATAATCCTCAAAATGATAATGGAGGATTAACTTATAAAGTAAAAGTAAATGTCTATGGCCAAACCAGTGATACAGTAGCACAAGCTGAAGATACTTATTGTAAAGATAATGGATTTAATACTTTATCAGATTGTATGTTAGTATTAAATAATCATGAAGCAAGTGCAATAGCTGCTAAAACAGCAATAAAAGCTAAAGGAACTCCAAATTTTGCTAAGATAGCACCAAATGATACTGAAACGGATGGACTATATATGGCTGAAGATGATGAAGGAGAAAGTTATTACTATAGGGGAGCAGTAAAGAATAATTATGTATCATTTGCAGGATTTACATGGCGAATAATAAGACGTAATGGTGATGGAAGTGTTAGAATGATTTATTCAGGTAAATCAACAACAGATACAAGTGAAGCAGTAACAATAGGTAAATCACAATTCAATAGTAAGTATTGGGATCCAACTTACGAAGGATATAAATATAATGAAGACTTTGAATTACATGAAAATAATGGAACAACAGGATATAGCTGGTTTGCCAATACATCAAAATATGACTATGGAACAGATTATACATTTGATGCATCTACTAAGAAATTTACTTTAACCGGAACAATAAAGCAATTAACATGGAATGATAATCATGATGAGATAGTAAAAAGTCAGTTATATAGTTGCCTAGAAACATCTTGTAATGTGATATATAAAGTAACAGGATATCAAAGTGATACAATAATGACAGTAAAACCAATAAGTTATAGTTCAAAAAGTTTAGCTACAGTTCAAACAAATAATACAAATTCAGCTGTTAAGACAACAATAGATAATTGGTATAAGAATAATCTAACAGCTTACACATCAAAATTAGTCGATGAAACATTTTGTAATGATAGAAGTATCTCAAGTGGAACAGGATATAAAACTGATTCATACACATTCTATGGTTCATACAATAGGAATGTAGATAAAAGGTCTCCGAGTTTGAAATGTGCCCAAGCTAATGATAAATTCAAAGTATCTAATGCAAGTGCAAAATTAAACTATCCAGTGGCATTGATAACAGCTGATGAATTAGCAATGGCTGGTGGTGTAATAGATACTGCAAATACAAATTATTATTTATATAATGGACAATATCAGTGGACTCTTTCACCTGGCCGATTCGATCCTTACAATTCTATTGCGGTTATCTATGCTGTCGATTCCTCTGGCGGCTTGTTTCCCTGGGACTACGCGACTTTCTCCTTCGGGGTCCGCCCAGTTATTAACCTAAGGGCTGATACTTTAATAACAAAAGGCGATGGAACGGCACTAAATCCATTTTTTGTAAGTTGATGTACGAAAGAATGTTTACTAGAGTCAAATTATGATTGATTAATTGTTATCTGTTTGCTAAAATATTATTATAAGATATGAGAAAGTAGAGGTGGCTAACCATGAATATATCCAGTTTACATCTAGTTAACATGGGGGGGGGCCATTACCTGGTTAAGCAGTAAAAATTACTTTTTTTTATTGTGCTTAAAGATAGGTCTAGTGTTATAGGCTTATCTTTTTTGTGTGTTATTTTAGCAGGAGGAAACGATGAAAAATAAAAAGATAATAATATTAATTATTCTA